>USKE01000226.1 GCA_900555165.1 uncultured Porphyromonadaceae bacterium
CCGCCGGTCGTGGCGCCCGCGATGGTGACAAGGGGCAATGATTTCATCACCGATACGAAATTGTTGGCCGCCGAGAATGTCGAGCGGTTGCAAAGCACCACCACCGGCTTGCCCCAGAGCAAGCGCCCCTCGGGAGCCGGATAATAGTAATAGGCGTATGGTTCCGAGAAATCGTCGTGCCCGGGGCCGGTCTTGTGGCAGATCGAGCCCGCCAGGGTCTTCTGCGTGATGAACCTGGCCACCAGGGTCTCGACATTTGTCATCGAGCCGCCGCCGTTGTCGCGCACGTCGATGATCAGGCCGTCGGCCGTGGCCATGTAGCCGAGTATGGCGTCAAGGTTCCCGTCACCGATACCGTAGGCAAACGAGCTGTAGCGCATGTAACCGATGTTCTGCGGCAACATGCCGTAGTCAATGGCACCGGCCGACTTGTACTCGAAATTGAAGTAGTATTGCTCGACCAGACGCGCCTGGTAGTTCTGCGGATAGTCGCTCCACCAGCGCCGGTAATATGATGTCTGGAACGGAGCCGAGAGGTTGGTGTGGCCGTCGCGCAGTTCGTCGAGCATCTCGGCGCAGACGGCAAACAGCTCCTCGCGGGTCATCTGGTCAGAGATACGTGGCGCGTAACGGGCATGCACCTCTTCCCAGTCCACCCCCTTCTCGCGGAAGAAACAGTAGTGTGTGTCAAGTATGGTCCACAGCTGCTCGAAGGTGTCGTGCGGATCGGTGTCATACTCTTCGACCTCATGGCACGACACGGCGCCCAGTGCGGCCGCCATCGCGATGATGATGTGCAGTATCTTTTTCATGATCAGTAGGCATATATTACTGACGTGTCTGACGCAGGCAGCCCCTGCCGTCGCGGTATCGAGAACCAGTCGGTGGTAACACCGACGATGAACGCAAATGTGCAGACGCGCGAGGTGATGTTGCTGACACGGGTCGACAGCAGGTCAGACCGGAAACCCACCCTGAGCCGCGTGGCCGAGAAATCAAGGTCGGCTGTAATCTGGTTGTCCCAGCGGAAGTAGTTACCCCACCAGGCGGCGTGTGCCAGTCCGGCATGGTTGCCGAGATATATCTCGTAATACAGCTCGTCGTATTGCGGCGAGAAAAATACGCCGGTGAGCGGTATGGCGATCTGATAGCGCAGGGTAACCGGCATGCGCCCCAGCCGCACGGTGTACGAGAGCGACCCTTCGGCACCCACTGTCACGTTAGCCTTTACCGAGGCCGGATTGTTGCTGTTACGCTCGTTATAGAGCACGCCCAGGTCGCCGCGTGCCTGCGGTCCCACGCCGGCGCGTATCCCCCATGGCAGATTGAACAGCCTCTGCATCCCCCAGGTCGCCGAGAGCGAGGCATAGAGCATCGAGGCGTTGCGCGCCGGGTTGTCGGCATTGTCGAAATCGAGAGCCGCCGTGAGCCGCTGTGTCCACCTTTCGGGGTCGAACTTCATGGCCTGTGCCCGTTCGTAGTCGACTGCAAGGCTCCAGCCGTCATATTTGAGCGGCGTGAGGTAGGTGTCGACCAGATGCGACGTACCGGCCGAGAGCATCCACGACGATGTCACCGGCCTCAGCACCGGCTCCGCGGCACCGGCCCATGAAGGCGTGGCAAGCGCCGCTGCGACAATTGCCACACCACACATCAGGCCGTATATTCCATTGCTTTTCATAATTTATTCAAAGAGACGCGCCTGACCGTTGATTTCATCGGCGAGCTCGTCATCAGAAATGTCATCCGTGGCGCTATCGGGCACCTCGGCGTCAGAAACCTGTGTTTCCGTGCCGTCGGTGACATCCTGTTCCCCCTCGCGCTCGTCGGCCACGGGATCCGGGTCAAGCTCCTCAACTGAATCGATGACCCAGGTGGTAAGGCGTTTACCCTTGGCCTTGAATGACTTGACGGCGATAAACTCGGCGGCATCCACCTCCATCGGCTCGCGGAAAGCGTCGGCGCCTCCGAAAGTCACGCGGAAACGTGCCCCGGCGTGGTCGCTGAGGGCAATCAGTGTCGAGGCCGGATTCTCGCCCAGATAGCGCTGGCGCTTTGTCGACGGCTCGAAAGTGAACCGCTTTATATACGGGTATTTCTGGTCGGCATCGTTGAGCAGGGCCGTCCACACATGTCCGGGACGGAACTTCTCGATGCGCAGTATGTTGTCGTCGTAATGGTTGGCAGCGTCGAAGTTGGTCATGTAATACTCGCCGGTGCGGGTGATTACAAGCACCATGTCGTCGCCCTGGAACTCGCCCAGCAGTTCGCCGCGCCCCTCGTAGTTCAGCCTCAGCACATCGGGGTCGAACCACACACGGCGGCCACCGAGGGTCGAGGTTCCCTTCTCTTTCAGCGAGAACCGGTGCACATCGTTGCGGGTCACGATATTGCCCTGGCTCTGGCGCCCCTTGATGGCAAGTTCCGAGAAGTCGATGTCGAACTGCAGGGTCTTGAGCCTCGGTTTGGGACGCAACGTCACCTTCACCACCTCGGCCTCGCCATTGGGATTGGCCGAGAACCAGGCAATGCGCGAACCGGCTGTTCCGCGGGTAAGATTGTACTCCTTGTCGCGTGTGACGCCGGTCACGGCAAAACGTTTCATATAATATGTGCCGCCGCGGCCATCCTGGTAGATGACGTTGTAGATCGTGCGGTTGTCGTTGCGCTTGAACAGACCTATGTGGCGCACGTTCTTGTCGACAAAAAGTTTCTCGGCCACTTTGACCACCTTGTAGCGGCCGTCGTTGTAGAAGATTATGACATCGTCGAGTGCCGAGCAATTGAAAAGGAACTCATCTTTCTTCAGCGCGGTGCCGATAAAGCCCTCGTCGCGGTTGAAATAGAGTTTTTCGTTGGCCTCGGCCACGCGTGAGGCCTCAATGTTGTCGAAACCGCGGATTACGGTGCGGCGCGGGAACGCGGCGCCGTATTTCTCTTTCAGCGACTCGAACCAGGCGATGGTGTAGCCGGTGATGTTCTCGAGATGCGCGCGCAACTGCTCGATGCGCTCGTTGTAGGCGGCGATCTGGCGGTCAGCCTCCTCAGACGAGAACTTGAGAATGCGTTTCATACGTATCTCAAGCAGTTTCAGTATGTCGTCGTCGGTGACGGGGCGCGGCAGCAGGGCCTCGAAATCGCCCAGACGCAACCGCACATGGGCGATGACAGCCTCGATGTTCTCACCCTGCTCGAAACCCTTGTCTTTGTAGACGCGCTGTTCGATGAACCATTTTTCGAGCGAGGCGGTCTCCAGCAGTTCCAGATGCTCGCCGAGCCTGATCTCAAGCTCGCGGCGCAGGATATCGCGCGTGCGCCCTGCGCTGTGATGTATCAGCTCGCTTACCGTCAGGAACTCGGGCTTGTCGTTGCGTATCACGCAGCAGTTGGGCGAGATGGCCACCTCGCAGTCGGTGAACGCATACAGGGCGTCGATGGCCTTGTCAGACGACGTCCCCGGCAGAAGGTGCACCAGGATGCGCGCCGTGTCGGTGGTCATGTCCTCGACCTTGCGTATCTTTATCTTCCCCTTCTCGAAAGCCTTCAGTATCGAGTCGATGATCACGCGGGTGGTCTTGCCGTAGGGAATCTCGGTGACTGCGAGTGTCTTGTTGTCGATCTTCTCGATGCGGGCGCGCACCTTCACGGCGCCACCGCGCTGGCCGTCGTTGTAGCGGC
>USKE01000227.1 GCA_900555165.1 uncultured Porphyromonadaceae bacterium
GATGCACCGTCCCTCGGCGGAGGTGTCCGTGCCGTAGTTTATAGAGCTGAACACTACCTGATTGCCGCCTCGGCTGTGTATGGTGTTCATGTTGTGTATGAACGCTTCCATTGCCTGATGCACGCGTCCCACCGCCTCGACGATGCTGCGGGCCATGCGGCGCCGCTCGGTCAGCGGCGGCTCGTCGTCGAGCCACCGGCGCAGTGTAGGCCCATCAAGATAGTCCATAACTATGCAGGTGCCCACGCCCTCTACATCCTCAAGCGAATACACATTGGCGGCACACATGCGCGGCAGCATCATCGACACCTCGAACTCCTTGCACAATGCGGCTCTGAGGGCTGTGTCGCACCCGTGAGAGGCCGTTGTCTTCAGCACCCAGAAACGGCCAAAACGCCTGGCACGGTATACGATATTGCGCTCCGAGCGGTGGATTTCGGTTATCTCCGAAAACCCGTCGCCCGGCCGGTAGTCGGGTCGGTCTATGTGACGCCTATGGGCCTATCGCTTTATGAGTGGGAGCGTTTCACCGACCTTCCCGCTCTGGACCAAAAAGAGCGCGAGCGTGTCCTCCATTTCGACAAGATACCGAGCCGGGTGCACTGCGTAGCCCTTAAATCCAGATACGAGGGAAAGGGCGACGATGACGCTTCCGACGACTACACCAGCGACCTCATCGCCTACGTTTCGCCCGGCCTTGAATTTGCCGTGGACGGTTATTTTAAGAATCGTTCGCTCAAGGTCATAGACAAAACATCGTTCTCGGTGGTGGACTACCTAACGGGTGAAGAGGTGGTGTACTACATCGGCGTACACGACATCACTGACGACCCGGAATTGGCATGGGACAAATATCACGTCAACCCCAACAACCTCCACTGGTACAGCGAGACCAAGCACTCCTGACCCCTCATTCCGCCCTGCCATGCAAGACGGCGTGTCATGATGTGCGGGTATTCATTGTAGGGCCGCTACAATGAATACCCGCATATTATGATACACCCTTATGTGGAGTATGTGGCTTGTGTCGCTAAAACTCGGAGAAGAGCGTGGGCTTTATGACTATGCCGATGCGCAGCTGCGAATGAAATTTCTTGTAGTCGAGAAGCCCCTCGCCGTAGCCGTTGTAATATTGCGCGAACAAATATTGGTTTGACTTGCGCGACCACCGGTAGGCGACCTCGAACGTGGTGTTGAAATTGAACACGTTGCCCAGCCGCTTTACCAGCGACAGCGAGCACGAGAATTTCCGGTTAGGCGACCGGTATGACCACCCCACCTGGTAGATGCCGCAGTATTTCAGGATGTCGCGGTTGTTCTCGCCGTCGATGATCGGAATCCAGAACTTGCCGTAGATGGTGAGGTTGGGGTCGATCATCACCGAGCCCCCGAGGGTCACCTTGTTCCACGAGCGTGACCAGATGGAGTCGCGGCCGTTGCTCTCGTGCTCGAGCGTGAGCGAGACCTTGCCGATGAACCGGTCTTTTATGAATATCGGTTTGGCCAGACCGATGCCGGGGTTGAAATTCAGGTCGGTCATGGGCATGGAGTTCTCGAGCACGTTCCAGAACACTTTCTGCGTGTAATACAGATACAGATATGTGCCCCAGGGGAGGGTAGACTTGGTGAGTTTCTGCGCTATCGAAATCTGGAACTTGATGTTGGTGTTGGTCTTGTCGGGTTTGTAGCCGATCGGGGGGCCGAAAATGAAGTAATTGTCTTTGTAAAGGCCGAAATAGTAGTGCTGGTCGGCGAAAGCCCTCTTCAGCGAATCGACATTCATCGTCTCGTCGGGCATCTCTATGATCTGCGCCGACGAGCGCGGCGCCCCCGCAAACAGGGCCGCCACCACGGTGATGAACAGTATGATGATACGTGAGGCTCTCATAATCCGGTTTGTCCTGTTGACTTTGCGGGTACAAAGTTACGACAATTTTCCCTATCACTGAAACACCCCAAATGACCAATTGTTTGTGCGTTAAGTCAGATATTATCGCCGTTTGGGGCAATCCCGGCGAAAATGCTTAAATTTGCAGTATCTAAAGTTACCGACTATGCTGATTGAACGACCGCCTCTGCTTTACCGACTGCTCTTCCCCGAGGGGCTGTGGCGCCTCAAGCGCAAGGGGCGCAAGGTGGTGTATCTTACTTTCGACGACGGGCCCATACCCGAGGTGACCCCCTGGGTGCTCGATACCCTTGACCGATATGGCGTGAAGGCCACGTTCTTCTGGGTGGGCGACAATGTGGCGCGCCATCCCGAACTGGCCGACGAGGTGCGCCGCCGCGGCCACAGCTGGGGCAACCATACCATGCACCACCTGCAGGGGATGAAGGTTACCACATACCGCTATATGCACGACATCACCGAGGCCAACGACCTGATCGGCTCGCCGCTGTTCAGGCCGCCCCACGGACTGCTGCGCTGGAAACAGGCGCGCGCCATCAAAGACCGCTACAATATCATAATGTATGACCTGGTGACGCGCGACTACTCGAAGAAACTCGACGCCGAGCAGGTTTTCAGCAATGTGAAACGTTTTGCCCGCAACGGGGCCATCATAGTGTTTCATGACTCGCTCAAGGCCGAGAAGAACATGAAGGCCGTGCTGCCGCGCGCCATCGAGTGGCTGAAATCGCGCGGCTATGAGTTCGAGGCGCTGCCGATGTGAGGCGCGGAGGCTACTGTGGCGGATGTGACTTATGTAACGGATGTGACTTATGTAATTTATGTGAGGTATGGGGAGATCTGACGGAGCAATGAAAGGCGTGGGGCGCTGGCTGGCACGGAATTATGCCGCGGCGCTGTCGGTGGTGACCGGGCTGCTGCTGTGCGCCATGTACATGGTCAGCGGCCTGGGCGGCGATGACTGGGCGTACATGGCTGTGTTCGGGCGCTATGACGGATTCGCCGACTATGAGGGTGGGGTGGGAAAGTTCCTCTTCACATATCCCGCACAGCACTGGCTCGGGACCAATGGCCGTGCGGCCAACTATCTGGCTGCCTATATCGGGGCTTTCTTGCCGGTGTGGGCGATACACCTGCTGATGGGGGTGTGCGCCCTGGGGCTGTGCATGCTTGCCGTATGGGCTGTGGGTGCCTGGCGCCGCGTAGGCCGGCAGTGTGCCGGGGCGCTTGCCGCGCTTGCGGTGATTTTCGGGCTGCCGTGGGCCGACGAGATGTTTACCTACGATGTGGCGCTCAACTACATGGCGGCATCGGCGCTGGTGCTCGGTTTTGTATGGCTTGTGGCGCGTGAGCGCGGCGTGAGCCGATGGATTGTACTCTGTGCCGGTCTGGTGGCGGGGGCGATGCACGAGGCCGCGGGTGTGCCGGTGGCGTGCGGGGCCGCGCTGTATTTCATCTGTCATCGCAGGGCATGGCGCGCACTGTCGCGTGCACAGCTATGGGGGTGGACGGCCTTCGCCCTGGGTGCGCTGACCACCATACTCTCGCCCGGGATATGGCGGCGCGCTGCTGGCACGGTAGATGTGGCCCGGCAATGGAGCGTGTGGGAATCGCTTATGTTTTCAGCGCCGCTGGTTGTGGTGCTTGCGGCTGCAATGGCGATAATCGGCACCGGTATTCTTTGCGGGCGCCGCGGCTGGAGGGGGTGGTTGGCAGACCCGCTGACCTTTGTCTTTGCTGTGGCGGCGCCGGTGGCCG
>USKE01000228.1 GCA_900555165.1 uncultured Porphyromonadaceae bacterium
CCGGCAGCCACGCGCAGACGGCCCAGCGCGTCCTTGCAGGCGTTGGGCTTGTCTTTGGCCTTGGTGATATCCTTATATGTGACGAGACCTACCAGATGACCCTCGCGGTCAACCACGGGGAGTTTCTCGATCTTGTGTTTCTGGAGAATGTCGGCGGCCTCCTCAAGATTGGTCGACTGCGATGTGGTGACAAGATTCTCTGATGTCATCACCTCGTCGATGGGACGGTTGAGGTCACGCTCGAAACGGAGGTCGCGGTTGGTGACGATGCCTACAAGCATGCGGTTGTCATCGACAACAGGTATACCGCCGATATGGTATTCCTCCATCATCTTCAAGGCATCGCCTACGGTGCTGTCGCGGTGAATGGTCACGGGATCGTAGATCATGCCGTTCTCGGCGCGCTTCACAGCGTGGACCTGACGTGCCTGTTCCTGAATCGACATGTTTTTGTGTATCACGCCGATGCCGCCTTCGCGGGCAATGGCAATGGCCATTTTGGCCTCTGTCACCGTATCCATCGCGGCCGAAACCACGGGGATGTTCAGGGCAATGTTACGCGAAAACTTGGTCTGGAGGTTGACGCTGCGGGGCAGCACGTCGGAATAAGCGGGAATCAGCAGGACATCGTCGAAAGTGAGTCCGTCCATCTCTACGCGATCTGCAATAAATGACGACATAACTTAATAATGTGGTTTTATTGCACGCAAAGTTAATAATTTTTACCGGAATTCCGGCAAAAATCCCCACCCCAATTTCAATATTTTTGATTGCTGACGCATATACCGCACCCGTTTACGCCGTTTTCTACCCCGGCAGGGCCGGAACGTCAGGCAAAGAGGTTGCGTGGACGGGTGGCCTGGAAATCCTTGAGGTAGACGGGCACAGAATATGCCAGGTCGATGAAGTCTTGTTCGCGCCAGGCCTTGTCGGCAAGCGCCTGCATCCCTGTGGCCAGGGGCTGGATGCCGTTCAGGAACCGGGCGTTCGGATGCTTGATCAGACCGGCCGCCTTGTCAGAACCGTTGCCGAAGAAGATTACGGGGCCGCGGTCAAGAATGTCGGCATACGACCCCTCGTCGAGAATCAGGGGCTGCGGCGCCATCACCTCTTCGAGCGCAAGGTTGTAGGCGGCGGTGTAGACCTCCATGCGGCGGGCATCAATCATCGGCACGAAGGTAATATCCTCGGGCAGATCCTCGGGAGCGCCGAACAGCACCTGCACGGCCATGGTCTTCAGCGTGCTCACGCCTATCAGGGGCACATCAAGAGCGTAAGCCAGGCCCTTAGCTTCTGAAAGCCCGATTCGCAGACCGGTATAGCTGCCCGGGCCGAGGCTCACTGCCACGGCATCGAGACGCATGTCGTGCTGACGCAAATGGTCGAGCGCGCCTTTTATGAATCCGCTTAGCGCAGTGGCGTGACTCATGGGACTGAACTCCTCGAAATGCTCAAGTATGGTTCCCTCGGCGGTCAGTGCCACCGAACACACCTCGGTAGAGGTCTCTATATGCAATATTACGGGCATGGCTGTCTGATTTTCGTGTCAAAGTTACGCAATTATTCCGAAATGGCGAAACCCTCACCGCAAGCGTCGGCGGCGGGGGAACATGCGGCGGATGGCGGTGAGCGGATGGCTGACACTGCCGCCGAGGATGACGAAGATTACGGCGACGAGGATGAGCACCAGGCCGATGACGTCGGTGAACGTGAGCACCTCGCCGAAGACCGTGATGCCCACGACAACGGCCGTCAGTGGTTCAAGCGCCCCGAGAATGGCCGTGGGGGTGGAGCCGATGTAGACGATGGCCGCCGTAGTGCAGAGAAACGAGATTGCCGTTGGCAATACCGCCAGGCATGCCACTCTGCCCCACTGCGCGGCGCCATGCGGAACCGACAGATTCCCTCCGGCAACAATATTCACCAGGAAAACAGTGAGGCCGAACACCAGCACATAGAATGTGACGGTCAGCGTGGGCACGCGGGCGATACGGGTCTTGTTGACGCCCACTATATATAATGCGTATGAGAGTGCCGATACAAGCGCCAGCATAGTGCCGGTGAGACTGAGCGTGACACCGTCGCCCCCTTTGTAGAGCATGCCGATGCCGGTCATGGCCGCACCGAGCGAAAACACCGTCACCGGGGTGACCTTCTCATGGAAGAATCCGGCCATAATCACCGCCACCATCAGCGGATAGACAAACAGAATGGTCGAGGCGATGCCCGCCTGCATGTAGCGGTAGCTCTCGAAGAGGGCAATCGACGACACCCCCACCAGCAGGCCGAACACCACCAGCAGCCCCAGTGTGCGGGCGTCGACGGCAAACGAACGTCCGCGCGCCACCATCAGCAGAGCTACTACCGGAATCGCCAGCAAATACCTGAAGAAGAGAATCGATGACGTATCCATCCCCTCTGCCATAAGAGGGAGGGCAAACAACGGATTCAGGCCGTAGGTGGCCGCGGCCACGAATCCGAGCAGATAGCCTTTGAACTTGCGTATATTCATCGCGCAAAATTACAATTTTTAAAACTCACCCACAAACAATCATTTCGCCGAGGCCGTTATATCAGCGAAAACCGATTTACCTAACTGCTATGGACTATAACAATATAATCAACAGCTCAAAAGTGGTAATGGTGGAATTCTTTGCCACCTGGTGCCCTCACTGCCAGCGTATGATGCCCGTGGTCGAACAGATAAAGGAACTGCTCGACGGGCGCACAGACATATACCAGTTCGACATCGACAAGAATCAGGAAGCCGCCGACAGCCTCAACGTTGAATCGCTCCCCACGTTCATCGTCTACCGTGACGGCAAGGAGGTCTGGCGCCAGAGCGGCGAGATGGACGGTCAGGTACTGCTTTCAAAAATAGAAGCATATCTGTAAGCTTCAGAGAGCCGATGGCAAAGACCGACCATACTATTGTTTCAGACCTGCTGACGGCGCTCGGCTTGCCGTTTACGGCAGACTACACCGAACAGCGTCTTGACGCCATGCCGTTCAAGACGCTGTTCGGTGTGTCAAAGCTTTTGCAGGAGTATGGTGTTGATTCGGCCGCGCTTGCCGTGGGCGACAAATCAGAACTGCCGCGCCTTGCACCACCGTTCATAGCCCAGACCCGCGGAGGTCTCGTGATCGTAACCCGCATCAGCGCCGACAACGTGGAATACCTCACCCAAGGGGTAAACGAGACAATGGCCGCCGACGAGTTCCGAGCCGCCTGGACCGGAGCAGTGCTGTTGCCCCGGGTGAATGACGGCGCAGCCGAACCTGACTACAGGGCGCACCGCCGCATGGAGTGCATAACCGCGGCCAAACGCCGGATGTTGTGGATACTGGCCGCAGGTCTCGCCGTTTATCTGCTTGTAAGCAACGGCACATGGCGCTACCCCTCGGTGCCGGCGCTCGTGGCTGTAGACTGTGCAGGGCTATGGTTCACATACATGCTGGTGCAGAAATCGCTAAGCATCAAGAACCCGATGGCCGACAAGGTGTGCGGCGTACTGCAGGGCGGCGGATGCGACTCGATACTGAAGACTGACGCATCGTCGTTTTTCGGCATATTCAGCTGGAGCGAGGTCGGATTCACCTACTTCGGGGTGAGTCTGCTGGCTCTGCTGACAGCACCC
>USKE01000229.1 GCA_900555165.1 uncultured Porphyromonadaceae bacterium
TTCGAAACCGAAGACATCGATGTGCTGGTCTACGACATACAGGACAGCGGCTGCCGGTCGTATACCTTCATCTCGACCATGGGCCTGGCCATGGAGCAGTGCGCGCGGCTGGGCAAGGAGTTCATGGTACTCGACCGCCCCGACCCCCTCGGGGGGAACAAGGTCGAGGGGCCGCTGGTCGACGCCGGGTGCGTGTCGTTCGTCTCGCAATACCCCATCCCCTACATCTACGGCCTCACCCCCGGCGAGCTGGCGCGCATGCTCGTGGGTGAGAAGATGATAAAGTCAGACAAGCCGCTGAAACTCACCGTTATCCCAATGACCGGCTGGAACCGCGACATGCTCTTCGCCGACACCGGCCTCCCCTGGGTGCCGACCTCGCCGCAGCTCCCCTCGGCCGAGACCGCCATCTTCTACCCCGCCACCGGAATCGCGGGCGAGCTCGACTATGTGTCGATCGGCGTGGGCTACACCCTGCCGTTCCGCACATTCGCCGCCCCGTGGGTCAATGGCCGTGAACTGGCGCAGACCCTTAATGACCGGCAAATCCCCGGTCTCGCTTTCCGGCCTGTCACCTATTCGCCGCTGTTCGGCGCCGACAAGGGGAAACACCTCGAAGGGGTGCAGATTTATGTCACCGACTTCGACCGCGCCCAGCTCACCATGATACAGTTCCATATCATGGAGGCTCTGGCCGACCTATATCCGACCCACAAGGCATCTGTCGGAGCAAAGCCCGCACGTTTCGCAATGTTCGACAAAGTGGTGGGAACCAAAGAACTGCGTCCGCTCTTCTTCAAACGCCACAAGGTGGCCGACATTCTCCCGCTCTGGAACCGCGACGCCGACGCCTTCGCCAGCCGCAAGGCAAAATACCACCTCTACGACTGACAAAAACCTTATATGACGCGTCACATTATCGTAGCCGACGCCGGGGGCACATCGTGCCGCTGGGCCGTGACCGGCACCAAAACCGAATATATCACCACCCCGGGGTTCAACGCCTCGGTGTCGCCCGACGAGGCAATCGCAGCATCTGTCGGCGAGCTCGCCGACACATTTGACAGACTTGGCGTGACACCCGGTGCCATCTTCTTCTACGGGGCGGGGAGCCATACTCCGAAGGGGCGTGAGCGCGTCATCAAAGCGTTGCGTGCCAGCTTAGGTGACATCCACGTCGAGTGCGAGAGCGACCTTCTGGGAGCCGCCCGCGCCCTGCATGGCGACCGCCCGGGGGTGACATGCATCCTCGGCACCGGAGCCAACGCCGGTGTGTATGACGGCAGTAAGGTAGAGCGTGCGGTGGCCCCGCTGGGGTATATCCTCGGCGACGAAGGCTCGGGCGCGTGGCTCGGCAAGACATTCCTGCAAAAGCTGCTGCGCGGACAGTTCCCACCCGAGGTCACCGAGCATTTCCACCGGCTCAGCGACCTCGACGAAAGCGCCGTCATCGAGCGAGTCTACCGACGCCCCGGCGCAAACACATTTCTGGGTTCGCTCTGCCCGATAATAAATGAGCTGGCCGTATATCCGTCAGTCGGCAACATGATTGTCAAGGCGTTCAAGGCATTCCGCTCCTCACTGGGGCAGCCCGCCATCGACCGGCTCATGCAGCACACAGCATCCACCGTGCGCCCTGCTGTCGGGTTCGTCGGCTCGGTAGCCCATCACTTCGCCCCCCGGCTCACCGAAGTCTTCGCCGACTGCGACACCCTCATCCTCGCCGACCCCCTCCCCCGCCTGGCCGCCTGGCACGCCTCCCGCCACCACTAACCGCATATCTTCAGACTTCAGACTGTCTCCAGGGCTGGTTTTTTTGCGGAATATCATGCTTTTGATTCTGTTTGTCAGCAAAAATATGTAACTTTGGGGAGAAATCGTTTAATCAATCGAAATTCTCCTGCACGGAATCTATCAATCATTATAAAGCATGAAAAAATATCTACTACTGACAATGGCACTCGCGGCAATGTTGCCGGCAAGCGCCCTGGCTCCGGTATCGCGCGGCACGGCGACGTCGCCCCGGCAGGTACGACAGATCAACACCGCTCAGCACGCACTCACGGCCCGCAACGCCACAGCGCGGCTCAAAGCCGCCGCACAGGCGCCCGAGCATGCCGTGGAGGTACCGTTCACCCACGACCTCGGCAAAGCCGGCACGGAAGTCAAGAACTACACCTCGATAAACGTCAACGGCGACAACCGCGAATGGCAGTACGGCAAGGTGAACGGCTATTGCGCCTGCATGGTGCCGAACGCCGCCGACATCGACAACAACGACGACTGGCTCATCACGGTGCCCATACACCTCCCTGCGGACAACTATGTGGTATCGTTCGAGGTGGGCATGATGGGTTCGGGCGCCACCGGCGTAGAGCTTGAGGTGAAACTCGGCACCGCTCCCACCGTGGAGGGGATGATTGCCGAAGTGGCCCCGCGCACCATGTACACCGAGAAGAACATGACCGCGCACGAATTCAACTGCGCCATCCCCGAAGAGGGGTACTATTACCTCGGTTTTCACTGCACCACCCCCAAAAGCACCAAAGGCACACTGAAACTCGCCAACCTGAGCATGCGCCAGGGGTCGGTGACACCCCCGGTGACCGTCGACCCGCCCGCCGCCGGAACCCTTATGTGGGAACTCGCCCCGAAGGGTGAACTGAAGGCCACGGTGACATATACCGCCCCGACCCTCACGAAATCGGGCGCCGAGCTTAGCGAGATTTCAAAAGTCGAGCTTACCTCGCGCTGGGGTGTCGACAAGTTCACCTACGAGAATGTCACCCCGGGCCAGGTCATCACCCAGGATGTGGAGATGTATGCCGGTTTCAACAACCGTTTCACGGCCACGGCCTATACCGGCGACACGGCCGGCGAGACCGTTGAGCACAAGAACATATTCTGCGGCCCCGACACCCCCTTCCCGCCCACCGACGTGACCCTCACCGTATCTGACGACTACCGTTCGGCCACGCTGTCATGGACAGCACCGGGCGAAGTAGGCGAGAACGGCGGATACGTAGACACCGAGGCGATGACCTATTATGTCTTCGACGCGTTCGGCTCATATTACGACCCGGCACTCTACACCACCGACCAGACCTCGATCACCATAAGCTACGACGACCTCGAAGGGCAGGATTTCTTCGCCTATCAGGTGACAGCGGGTGTGGGCGAGTATTATTCGCTCGACTGCGCGTCGAACATCGCCACCGTCGGCCAGCCTGCCGCGCTCCCCTTCACCGAGTCGTTCAAGAACGGTTATTATGACGGCATCTGGCTCATCGACCCCGAGTCGACCGGCTCCGGAACCATGCAGTACGGCACCATCACCGACGACTATTTCGCATCGCTGTTCGACCCCGAGGATCCCGACGCACCCGCGCCCCTGAAATCGCAGGACGGCGACAACGGTTTCTACTACTGGCTGCCCATCGAGAAAGACGCCATGCTGGGTCTGGTATCGGTACGCGCCGACATTTCGGCCGCCGCCAACCCCGTGCTTGATTTCCGCTATCAGGGTCAGGGGAGCGAAATCCAGGTACTCGCCGCCGGACGCGACGGTGCTTTCCGCCCGCTGCAGACCATTGACCTGCAGGCCGAGCCCACCACCGGCTGGACGGCGG
>USKE01000230.1 GCA_900555165.1 uncultured Porphyromonadaceae bacterium
GCTTTCCCAACCGATAGCCGTAGGATATATCAGCATCTGCGCACCGCGCAGAGCCATTTCACGCGCCGCCTCGGGGAACCACTGGTCCCAGCACACAAGCACGCCCAGTTTGCCGACAGATGTGTCAACCGGCTCGAACCCCAGATCGCCGGGCGTGAAATAGAACTTCTCGTAAAAGCCGGGGTCGTCGGGGATGTGCATCTTGCGGTATTTCCCGGCCAACGAGCCGTCGGCATCGAACACCAGGGCCGTGTTGTGGTACAGACCCGGGGCACGACGCTCGAAAACCGATGTCACCAGCACCACACCGCATTCGCGCGCAAGCGCCGCGTAGCTGTCGGTGGTCTCCGACGGTATGTCAACCGCCAGATCGCAGAGGTCGGTAATCTCCTGCTGGCAGAAATAAAGAGTGTCGTGCAGTTCCTGCAACACTACCAGCCGGGCACCCGAACGGGCGGCCTCGCGCACCTTTTCTGCCAGGCGGCGACGGTTGTCGGCGGTGTCGGCGGTATTGTGCTGCTGTATCAGCGCTGTTCTGAGTATATTGTTTTCAGTCATCAGAGTCTGTTGAAAATTTCATTGGTAATCTGCATGGTGGCACAGTGCAGCGAGCCATGCTGGCGTATCAGCGCGCGGCAGTCAACGCCAATGACCGGACGGTCGCCCAGAGCCATCTCAAGCATCTGTCGCGCCATAAGGTCATTCCTGGGCTGCCCGTAAGTGGGCATGAACACCCCTTTGGGCGTAATCAGGAAATTGGCGTATGTGGCAGGCAGGCGCTCGCCGGTTTCAGGGTCAAGGCACGGCTCGGGGAGCGGCAGGGTGCTTTCGGGCGTGCGCAATGTGGAATACCGCAACTATTACGATGTGTCGGAGGGGATGACCGAGGTCAATTATCCCGCCTACACGATATGGAAACTGTCTGTGGCGCAGACGCTCACAAAATACGCGCGGCTGACTCTCTCGGTCGACAACCTGTTCAATTACCGCCCCCGGTATTATTATCTGAACTGTCCGCTAACCGACGGCGCGAATTTCATGGCCGGGGTGGCCTTTGACATCTGACACCCTGCATCTCTTTATAATATTTACTAACTTTACAGTGTAATTTTAAACAGCCTCTAACTGTCATATATGGCAACTAAAAAATACTGGTGGAAGGCAATAGCCTCCTTTCTGTTCGTTCTCTTCATGATGCCGTTAGGGCATGCCCTGATGATTATAATGGAGCATGGCCTGGACGAGACGGCCCTTCATTACGCCGCCTTCGCCATGGGCGCGTGCGGCATGCTGATGGTTGTGGCCGGAGTCTTCGCGAAAGGTGATACCGCCCAGACCCTCTGGGGGCTGTTCGGCGGTCTGCTCTTCTGGACCGGGTGGGTGGAATTCCTGTTCATGTACTATGCCAACCGGTTCGGCACCCAGGCTCTTGTGGATCCGCAGACCGGCGAGGTGCTCACCCGGCCGGAATACCTCATACTGCCGGCGTCGTTCGGTTTCTGGATGATGGTCATGATGCTTTATCTGTTCTGCACGCGCAACGGATGCAACTTCCTGAACTGGTGCCAGCGCCGCATCCTGGGTGCCCGGAAACCGCAGATAGCGGCCAGGCCGATGACCCGTCACGTCTCGGTGGTCACATTCATGGAACTGATGATGATACTCTGGTCAAGCTATCTGTTGCTGATGTTCTGTTACGACGACAACTTCTTGGGCGACAGGCATCCGGTGACGCTCTGCGTCGGGCTGGGGTGTCTGGTCGGTTCGGGATTTATTTTCGCGCGGCAGTTGCGCATCCCGTCGAGGGGCGCGAACATCCGCATGGCCATAGCCACCGTTATCGTGTTCTGGACGCCGGTAGAGATTCTGGGCCGCATGAACCTGTTGCAGGAGATATGGATAGCTCCCATGGAACACAAATGCGAGATGGGCGTCATTCTCGTGGCTTTCATAATACTTGCGGTATATCTGTGGTATGCGGCCGCCCGCAAAAGCCGTACCGCGAAAAAGAATCAACAATGATTACTGCGACTGAATGAAAAAAGCGGCCTGGCGGAAAATACATAGGATTACCGGCATCATACTCGGCTTTTTCATGCTGATGTGTTGCCTGAGCGGCATCGTGCTCAACCACCGGGATGTTTTCGGGGGGATTGATGTGAGCCGCGGCTGTCTGCCCCCGTGGTACAGGTTCGAGCGTTGGAACGGCGGCCTCATGCGCGGCACGCTCGCGTTGTCTCAGCAGATGTGCGGTGCCATTGACGACTGCCCCGCCGACAGTGCCGTGCTTATATACGGTGCCGGGGGGATGATGCTCGCCGACCGCGCCGCCAAAAGCTTTGTCGATTTCAACCGGGGGATTCCGCAGGGCGCCGACGGGCGTCAGATACGGTCGGTGGTAAGATGCGCCGACGGGCGGCTGTATGCCCTGTCGTCACTCGCACTGTACAGTTATGAACCGTCGGCAGGATGGTGCGACACCGGGCTGAGGGCTGATGATGACGAGCGGTTTTCAGACATGACTTGCCGCGGCGATACGGTAGTGGTGGCGGGGCGCTCGTTCCTGTATGTGTCGGCGGGTGCGGATGATGTTTTCCGGAAAATACGGCTGAAGGCTCCCGAAGACTATGAGCCGCGGATTTCGCTTTTCAGGACGGTATGGAAAATCCACAGCGGCGAGATGTTCGGTCTGCCCGGGCGTCTGGCCGTCGATGCCGTGGCGCTGGTGCTTGTCATGCTGTGTGTCACCGGCTTTGTGATATGGCTGAAACCGAACGGCGCCAATATACGCCTGCACAACCGCGCGGGGGTGGTGACCATATTCTTCACATGTCTTGTGGTATTTACCGGCTGGTGCCTGCGGCCGCCCCTGATGATTCCGCTTGCGATGACCAGGACCGCGCCTTTGCCCGGCACACCGGAGAGCGGTGACAATCCCTGGCACGACCGTATACGGATGATACGTCATGACGATGCGCATGGCGACTGGCTGCTGTCGGCCTCTGACGGCTTTTATTCGTTGTCAGAGCTTGATGCCACCCCCTCACGACTTTCAGGCACACCACCGGTAAGCATGATGGGGCTGAATGTCTGGACTCCCGGAGCCGATGGCGAATGGATTTGCGGCTCGTTCGCCGGACTGTTTGTGTGGAACCGTGCCGAAAGCTGGTCGGTCGACAGTTACACCGGCGAACCGGCGTCTGACAAGGCCGGTCCGCCCGTCGGGCGACATGCCGTGGCCGGTTACAGCACAGATTTCGGGGCGCAGCCTGTTGTGGCTCTGTATGACGAGGGAACCGACCTGCTGCCTCAGCCCGCGGAATACGCCTCTTTGCCGATGTCGTTGTGGCAGGTGGCCCTTGAGGTACACAGCGGGCGCATATATTTCGGCGCGGTGGCTACCTGGTTCTTTGTATTCATTTTCGGCGGTGGCGCCCTGTTGCTCCTGTGGTCGGGGTGGAAGATTCGCATTCCCCGCGGGCGCTGTAAATCAGGTCACTGACGCCCCGGCAGGTGACGGTGAGTCACTGCTGCTTAAGAAGATGCCGGAGGGCCAGACCCGCCAGCGTCATGCCGAAGATGGCTGTGATATGGCACAGCGAGCCGTTCACGGCGGCTTTGC
>USKE01000231.1 GCA_900555165.1 uncultured Porphyromonadaceae bacterium
GGCGGCGGATCAGGAAGATTTCGGTGGGGAAGTGGTCTGAGTAGCCGTTGAGGAATATACCTGCCGAATATGTGCGCAGGGGGTAGTTCACGCGGTTGCCGTCGGTGCTCTTGAGGAAATCGAAGTTGTTCACCTGGGCTTTCCAGAAGTGGAGGTTGTCTTTGCCCTGATGCTCTTCAAGCAGTGAGCCGCTCACGATAATCTGGTCGAAGAGGTTCCACTGGCTGTTGTAGGCCAGGGTGCCGATGCCTTTGTCAAGCAGGTTCCAGAAGGGGTTGTAGAACCCGTGGGGTGCCACACCGTCGGCTTTCTTTTTGGCGCCGAGGATTTTGGCGCATGATTTGTTGAACGGGTCATCGTTAAGGTCGCCCATCACGATGACACCCTGGCCGGGACGTATGCGCCACAGCGAGTCGGCAATCTGTTTCGACAGCGCGGCGGCAGCCTCGCGCAGGTATGACGACTGGCTCTCCCCACCCAGGCGCGACGGCCAGTGGTTTACGATGATGCTGACAGTGTCGCCCCCCATGAGGCCGGTGACACACATCTGGTCACGTGTGCGGAACTTGGGATTATCGGCTATGGTGAGGGTGGTGTTGGTCACGTCGATGAACTTGAACATGCGCGGGTTGTAGAGGGCGCCTACATCCACGCCGCGGCGGTCGGGTGAGTCATGGTGCACCACCTGCAGGTTCCAGGCCTTGCGCCCTTCGTTCACAAGGCGGCGGTCGATGGCTTTTACAAGGTCGTCGAGCACTGAACGGTTCTCTATCTCAGACACGCCGATGAATGCCGGGCCGTTGGGTGTGGTCTGGGTCGTGAAATTCGTGATGGCCCTGGCCAGGTTGTTTATCTTCGACCAGTATTTTCTGCCGTCCCACTGACGTGCGCCTGCGGGCGAGAACTCGAGGTCGTACTGGCCGTTGTTGTTGATGGTGTCAAACAGGTTTTCGAGATTGTAGAACGCCACGCCGAACACCTGATATCTGGCCTTCTGTTTCTGGGCGGCCTGGTCAGTCTGGGCGAAAGCGCCGAACGATGCCACAAGTGCGATCAGCGGCAACAGGAGAAAACGTTTCATGGTCTTTATTGCGGGAGTTTAAATTGTCTTTATCGCGGTTGTTTTTAGTTTGTCGACAAAGTTAGCAAAAAAGTGGGGGGCGCTGACATCTCTGACGATAAATTTTAGCTTCAGGCGGGGAGTGACCACACGAGCATGACCACCGAGGTGGCATCGGGGTGGTCAATCTGCATGACGTTGTAGTCATGGCCGTCGATGGTTATGCGGCAGTCGGGGGTGGGGTCGTCCAGCGGAACCTCAAGGGGGAGAGGAATGTCGCGCATGGGCAGAATCTCGAGGCCGGCGGCCTTGTAGGCGGCTTCCTTGATGGTCCACGCCCAGAAAAGCGTGGCGGCCTCGCTGCTCCAGTATCCCATCTGGCTTTCGGCCAGGAAACGGGGGGCCAGGCGGGTGAGCTGTTCCGAACGGTCGGCGGTCTCGGTATCGATTCCCAACCGGGTGCCGTGCGGTGCCAGCGCCAGCAGGGCTATGCCGCGCGAATGGCTGATGGAGATGGCGGGAAAACCGGTGTTCTCCGTACCCTCGGGTTCTTCGCGGCACGCGGAACCGTCGATGCTTTCCGGTGTATCGGAAAGATACGGCGCGCCCGAGACGTGATGCCTGATGTAAGGAACCGTGCCTTCGGGGAATGCCTCGCGCAGCAGGCGTTTCTCGGCGGCCTGCTCGGCCACTGAACGCGCCGGACCGCGCCCCGAGTCGGTGGCGGCCCGTTTTATCGGGGTCGAGTATACGCGTATGTCGTTTCGGTCATATATGAGCATCGTGTGTTTTCATTGACTGGTGGTTATGTTTGTTCGTGGTCACGCCTTATACCTGGGGCTCGGGCATGACTTTCACCCGCACCGAGGCGATGCGGTGATGCTCGATGTCGAGGATCAGGAAACGGCACCGGCCGTAGACCAGCGGCTCCTTCTCCTTGGGGAAATCGCCTTTGAGGGCCAGGAGCATGCCGGCCAGGGTCTCGCAGTCTTCGGCCACCTCGGCATAATCGTCTTCGTCGAGGCCGGTGACGCGGAAGAAGTCGGTGAGCAGGGTTTTCCCCTCGAAGATGTAGGTGTCGTCGGGGAGGCGGCGGTAGGTCTTCTCGTCCTCGTCATATTCATCGTTGATGTCGCCCACAATCTCCTCAAGCACATCTTCAAGCGTGACCACACCCTGTGTGCCGCCGAACTCGTCGACAACGATGGCGATGTGTATCTTGCGCTGGCGGAAATCCTCGAGCAGGTCGTCGATCATGCGCTGTTCGGGCACGAAATACGCCTCGCGCACCAGCGAGAGCCAGTTCACGTCGGCCGTACGCGCGCCTTCGCCCAGGTGGGGCAGCAGGTCGCGGGCATAGAGCACGCCGCGCACATCGTCCTGCGACTCGCCGAATACCGGCAGACGTGAGTAGCCTTTGTCGACCACTACCTCCATCACCTCGTCGAACGTCATCGAGGCCCACAGGCCGGTGATGTCGACTCGCGGTGTCATGATCTCGGATGCCGTGGTGTCGCCGAAACGCAGGATGCCTTCGAGCATCTCCTTGTCCTGGGCTCCCTGTACGTCGGTGATCTCAAGAGCCTGCCCTAACTCGTCGGTGGTGATGTTGCGGCTCTGGCGGCTCACCACCTTGTTCACGAACTTGGTGGAGCTGACCATCATCGACGAAATCGGCCAGAAAAGTTTCATCATGGTCGAGATTCCGCCCACGGCGAACTTGGCCCATCGCACCGGCGACGTGTTGGCCACCAGTTTGGGCAGGATTTCACCGAAAAGCAGGATGAGGAACGTCAGTATTACCGTCTGCAAAAGGAAACTTGCCCAGCCGGGCATGGCCTCGAACACGCTTGTGAGGGCGAACGTCATCAGCACCACAATGGTCACGTTCACCAGATTGTTGGCTATCAGAATCGTGGCCAGCAGACGGTCGGGCATGTCGAGCAGGCGCCTGATGCGGTCGGCCTTGCGGGTGTCTTCAATCTCCTCTGCCTGCTGGGGCGAGAGCGAGAAAAACGAAATCTCGCTGCCGCTGACGAATGCCGACAGCAACAGCGCCGCCACGGCCAGCGTCATGGCGGTAATCTGTGCGGCTCCGAAGTTCTGCACCGTGACGGCGGCCACGCTGCAGAGCCCGAAACCGGGATTCGGTAAAGGATCTATATCCAATGTGCTTGTGTTTAATTGATAAGACGGGGTGACCGCGGTCATGCCGTGTCACCCGTGTGTCTGCAAAGATACGAATATTTTTTGAATTACACCGAATCAGCGGCGGCGGGGGGCGACGTAGGCGGCGTAGCGGTCGATGAAACGGGCGAAGGGGCGCCAGCGCATCAGGAGGTACTCGAAAATGAGGTAGCCGGCGAGGGCGCAGAGTATGCCGAGTGAGACGTCGATGATGTAGTGGTGCGATGTGTATACGGCTGTGAACCAGATGCCGAGGGTGATGATGCCGAGTGTGGCTGTGATCCAGCGCGGCGAGTGCGAGCGCAGGGCGTAGATGAAGGCCACAAGCGTATAGGCCGAGTGCAACGAGGGCACGGCGGCGAAGACGTTGGCGT
>USKE01000232.1 GCA_900555165.1 uncultured Porphyromonadaceae bacterium
AATTGCGCCCATCCACGCTTTTTATATGTGTGTACTTGTCTGTTGTTCAGTCGCTCCGGATGGCGAGGGCTTGTCAGAACGGTTCGTATGGTAGGAGCCGGTGCCCGAGGGGGAGGGGGCGTACGCAGGTACGTGACCGACCCAGAGTGGCGCCGGCGACGCCCCATACGGGCCGTTATCACAAGCCCGATAACAGGGCCGCGTGCGCTTTAGCCCCTACCACCCACAGCCGGTCGCCGGCGCGCAGGGTCTCGTTGGCGGGATGATCGACAAACTGCTCGTCGCGCTCAAGCGCCACGACATGTATCTCGAAACGACGGCGCACGTCGGCGCCGGCAAGGGTCGCCCCGACTATGGGCGATTTATCGCTCAGCACCACCGATGTCAGCCTGAAATCGGGGGCGGGGCCATCGCTTTCAAGCTGCGGATCGGCCTCGACAAGCGGCAGAAGGTCGGAAATCTGGCTGTCGGTGCCTATCACGCCTATCGTATCGCCGGGAAATAGCCTGGTGTCGCCCGAGGGCACGGCAATTGTCGCCGGCCCGCGCTGAATCATCACCACGTCAACACCGTAACGAGACCGCAATCCCGTCTGGCTGAGCCGTTCTCCGACGAACGGACAGCCGTAGCCCACATGCATGTAGGCCAGGTGCAGGTCGCTTATAATATTGTTTTTACGGCCCGAGCGGCGCAGTTCGCGTTCGTTCAGGTTGTCGATGAACCTTGCCTCGATGTCGCGCATCTGCTTGTTGAGTTTGCGCGAGAAGAGCATAATCAGTATAATAAGGCATCCCAGACCGATCAGCGCGCCTACTTTCAGCGAGAACGCCTGGCTGAGCACCCTGACTATGAATCCCAGGGCTATCAACAGCCTGAATATCATCATCACTATGCGCGGCGCTTTCAGTTGGCTGGGGGTCAGCCCCTTGATTTTGTTCGCGGCGGTGGCGCGCGGCGGCATGCACAGCGCCAGCAGGAACGGCGACATTATCACCAGCGTAACTATCGCCCAGATTGCCGGGGCCCAGCTGCCGAGCGGCTCGCTAAGCAACGGGAGCAGAAGACGCCGAGATACGATGGTGATGGCTGTAAGGATAATCGAGTACAGCAGTACGCGCCACAGGTAGCGGCGCGTGAGAGCCAGCCACGCGCTTGTGGTGCCGGTTTGCTCGTTCTGAGATGCCTCGCGGCCGTAGCGGTCAATCAGGAAGTGGAAACGCGCAGGCAGGTGCCGTTCCACGAACCGGTAGGCCGGGTCGGCCATCTTGATGAAGTATGGGGTAGTGAACGTGGTGATTACCGATACCGCCACCACAATCGGATATATCTCGGGGTTGAGTACGCCCAGACTCATGCCGAGTGAGGCGATGATGAACGCAAACTCGCCGATCTGGGTCAGCGAGAATCCCGACTCGATGGCCACGCGCAAGCTCTGCCCGGTCAGCAGCATGCCGAACGTGCCGAACACAATCATGCCCACTATCACCACCGCCGAGAGGATGAGTATCGCCAGCCAATATTCGGCTATGACAGAGGGCTGTACCATCATGCCTACCGAGATGAAGAATACCGAACCGAACAGGTCTTTGACCGGCATGGTCACATGCTCGATGCGTTCGGCGTAGCTTGTGCCGGCAAGAATCGAACCCATAACGAATGCGCCGAGCGCCATAGAGAATCCGCAGAGCACCGAGAATACAGCCATCGAAAGGCACAGGCCCATCGAGACCACAAGCAGGGTCTCGTTGTTGAGGAAACGGCGGCACCGGTTCAGGAATGTCGGCAGCACGAACACCCCGACAACGAACCAGATGATAAGGAAGAACGCCAGTTTGCTGATGCTCAGCAGAAGTTCTCCCCCCTCAAGCGAGTTGTTGACGGCTATTGACGACAGCACGACCATCATCACCACTGCGAACAGATCCTCCACAATCAGCACGGCAAAAACCAGCGAGGCGAACTTCTTCTGCCTCAGGTTCATGTCGGTGAATGCCTTGATGATGATGGTGGTCGACGACATCGACAGCATCCCACCCAGGAACAGCGAGTTTATCATTGTGAACCCGAGCAGATGTCCGATTGCGAACCCCGACGCCATCATCCCACCGACAATTATCAGCGCGGTCACCACTGCCGAACCTCCGGTGTTCACCAGTTTTCGGAAACTGAATTCCAGACCCAGCGAAAACAGCAGCACGATGATTCCTATCTGGGCCCAGAACTCTATATTCTCGCCTGTGGTGACCGACGGCAACGCCTCGAAATTCGGGCTGGCCAGAAATCCGGCCACTATGTACCCCAGTACCACAGGCTGTTTTATCCATTTGAAGAGCAGTGTCACCACCGCTCCCAAAAGCAATATGAAGGCGAGGTCTGAGATAAGTCCCTGTATGTCAGGAACAGCGTTGCATAATATCATCAGCGTCTGCATCAGTCGAAACGTTTTGCGAACTGCGCGATTACATCGGCCGGTGCGTTCTGGCTTGCAACGCAGGGCACGATGGTGGCGTAATGGCGGTCAAGCCAGTAGAGGTCTGTAGCGGGGTCTCCCTCCTCTTCGTTCACCTGATTGCCGGTCAGGAAATAGAACGGTTTGCCGTGAGGGTCGGTGTATTCCTGGTATTCGTCGGTCCAGTAGCTTTTGGCGGCGCGGACGGTTTTGATCCCCTCTATTTTCACCTTTGCAGGGAAATTTACGTTCAGGCATACCCCTTCGGTCAGTCCGTCCTCAAGTACCTTGGCGGTGATCTCCTTCACTAAAGGCAGACATTCGGTGAAGTCCGCTTTCCATGAGTGGTGGAGCAGGGAATATCCCACCGAGGGAATGCCCGACATACACCCCTCGAATACTGCACCCATCGTGCCCGAGTAGATCACCGAGTTCCCCGCATTCGACCCGTGGTTGATACCCGACAGCAGCAGGTCAGGCCTGCGCGGCACAATCGTGTGCATGGCCAGTTTCACGCAGTCTACAGGGGTGCCTGATACCGACAGCACTCTGGCGCCCTCATACCCCTCATGTTCCTTGATGCGGAGTGCCATGTTGGGGGTGAACGCCGACGACTGGCCGCTTTTGGGGGCGTCCGGAGCCACAGCCCATACCTCGCCGATTTCTCGCACGCACTCTATAAGGCGGTGCAGACCCGGAGCCTCCACGCCGTCATCATTACATATAAGTATAAGCGGGCGTTCGCCCGGCTCGCTCTTTCTAAGCTTGTCGTTTCCCATATTCTTTAAACAGCTTTTGTCTGCCTTTTCTTTTTAAGCTTGTATTCGCTTTATTTTATTATTATATGTATCGGTTACAAAGTTAGTGAATTTTAGCCGGTTTTCGGGCAGGGTTTCGTCCGCTTTTGTCTATAGTCCGCGGGGCTCGTCCCGCGTTTCTCCGTCCGTGTGGCTGCCTCTTTTCTGCCGTGTGGGCTGCCGCGCAGGGTTCCCCGAGGGGTGGGGGTGTTTCTCTGGGCGGGGTGGTCGTGGTGCGTTTGTGGCTGTCTTTCGGGGCGTTATGCGTTTTATGAACAAAACCCTTCAAAAATCTTTCAAAAAAGTTGCTGAAAAATTTGGCTGTTATTGAGGAAAGGCGTAACTTTGCACCCGCAAATGAGGCAG
>USKE01000233.1 GCA_900555165.1 uncultured Porphyromonadaceae bacterium
TGTGACCTCAACTACCGCAAGAACCTCTGGAAATATGGCAAAAAGGCCAGCGAGGTCATGCGAGAGCTTGCAAAGTATGTCGATGTGGCGATCGCCAACGAGGAAGATGTACAGAAACAGGTGAAGGAGGTTCTCGCCCGCCTCACCTCGAAAGATAAAGGGCAGAAACGCGGCGTGAAGTGGCGCAAGGAGAAACGCGAGGCGATCGCCGAGCGCGAACGCGAGGCCGCTGCCGCAGAAGCCGCAGAGTCGAAGGTGCTCAAACTCACCGAGTTCGTGACCGCCAACGACCTTGCCTCGATGATGGATGTGCCCATCAACAAGGTAATCGGCACCTGCATGAACCTGGGCGTTATGGTTTCAATCAACCAGCGTCTCGACGCCGAAACCATCAACATCGTGGCCGAAGAGTTCGGTTTCAAGACCGAATTCGTGTCGGCCGAGGTGGTCGAGGCCATCGCACAGGTCGAGGATTCGGAAGAGGATCTCGAACCCCGTCCGCCTATCGTCACCGTTATGGGTCACGTCGACCACGGCAAGACATCTCTGCTCGACTATATCCGCAAGGCCAACGTCATCGCCGGCGAGGCAGGCGGTATCACGCAGCATATCGGCGCCTATAACGTGAAACTGGCCGACGGCCGTCATATCACGTTCCTCGATACGCCGGGTCACGAGGCATTCACCGCCATGCGTGCCCGCGGCGCCAAGGTCACCGACCTCTGTATCATCATCGTCGCCGCCGATGACGACGTGATGCCCCAGACCGTCGAGGCCATCAACCACGCCTCGGCAGCCGGTGTGCCCATCGTATTCGCCATCAACAAGATCGACAAGCCTGCCGCCAACCCCGACAAGATCAAGGAGGAACTTGCCGGAATGAACTACCTTGTCGAGGAGTGGGGCGGCAAGTACCAGAGCCAGGATATTTCGGCCAAGAAAGGCATCGGTGTCGAGGATCTGCTCGACAAGGTTCTTCTTGAGGCCGAGATGCTTGAGCTGAAAGCCAACCCCAACCGCAACGCCACCGGCTCGATCATCGAGTCGTCGCTCGACAAGGGTCGCGGCTACGTGGCCACCGTGCTGGTGCAGAACGGCACGCTCCGTCAGGGCGACATCATCCTCGCCGGTACACACTTCGGCAAAATCAAGGCCATGTTCAACGAGCGCAACCAGCGCATCAAGGAGGCCGGTCCCGCCGAACCGGCGCTGATTCTCGGCCTCGACGGCGCTCCCACCGCCGGTGACACATTCACCGTAATGGACAGCGAGCAGGAGGCACGCGAAATCGCCACCAAGCGTCAGCAGCTGCAGCGCGAGCTGGGTCTGCGCACCTCCAAACGCCTCACGCTCGACGATATCGCACGCCGTCAGGCACTCGGTTCGTTCCAGGAGCTCAACATCATCGTCAAGGGCGACGTCGACGGCTCTATCGAGGCCCTTTCCGACTCGCTCATCAAGCTCTCTACCCCCGAGGTGCAGGTCAACGTGCTCCACAAGGCAGTCGGCGAGATCTCAGAGAGCGATGTCACGCTGGCCGCCGCATCCGACGCCATCATCATCGGTTTCCAGGTGCGTCCTTCGCAGGCCGCACGCCGCGAGGCCGAACGCGAGGGTGTCGAGATTCGCCTCTACTCGGTAATCTACCAGGCCATCGAGGAGGTCAAAGACGCCATGGCCGGTATGCTTGCCCCCGAGGTCAAGGAGGAGATTACCGGTACGGCCGAGGTGCTCGAGACCTACAAGATTTCGAAAGTCGGCACCATCGCCGGCGCTCTCGTTCGCGAGGGCAAAATCAAGCGCACCAACAAGGTGCGTCTCATCCGCGACGGCATCGTGCGCTACACCGGCGAACTCGGCTCGCTCAAGCGTTTCAAGGATGACGCCAAAGAGGTTGTGGCCGGCCTTGAGTGCGGCCTCTCCATCCAGGGCTACAACGACATCCAGGTCGGTGACCTCATCGAAGGTTTCGAGGAAGTGGAAGTCGCCCGCGCCCTCTGACCCCCCGGCTGTCTGACAGCCGGCCCTCAAATGGCCGCGCCCTCAAAAACAACATAAATCACATAAGTTACATAAGCCACATACGTTACATCACGCCATGTAACGTATGTGGCTTATGTAACTTATGTGGCCCGAACGAAGTGAGGGCTCCGCGCCAGCGCGCTCCTGGCTTTGCGCCGGCAGCCTCCCGGTTTCGCCAGGCACCCCCCGGTTTAGTGCCACGGGGCGCCCCCGCCACCCTCGGTCGAGGCGCGCAATATTTGCCCCGCTGTGCCGTTAATATACAGGCGGCCCGCGCCACACATGCGCTGTTTCCGCCGCTCTCTCATATTACACTCATGAAACAACTGCGCATATTCATAATACTGCTTGCCGCGGCGTTCGGTGCCTCGGGGGTACTCACCTCGTGCATCGAGGATGGTATCTCCACATCACCCTCCGATCAGCCGGCGTTCTCGCTCGAAGAGCTTGACCTGGGCGATCTGTTCACCCTCGGCCCGTCACCCACATCGCGGTTCACCGTCTATAACCGCCATGACAAGGGGATGCTGATCAGCTCAGTGCGGTTCGTTGACGATCCCGACGGCTATTTCCGCCTCAACGTCGACGGCGTCGCCGGTCGCGATTTCTCCGACATAGAGATCCGCGCCAAAGACTCGATATTCGTGTTCGTCGAGGCCACTCTCCCCGAGAACGGCCAGGACGCACCTGTCGAGGTAACCGCCAACATCGAATTCGTGGTGAACGGCGTGGCCTCGCGCATCCCCGTCCGCGCCAACGGCCAGGATGTGACCCGCATCACCGGCGACTACCGCATAGCCGCCTCCGAGACCCTTTCGGCCACAAAGCCCTATCAGGTCATGGACTCTATTGTGGTCGACGAAGGTGTCACCCTGACCATCCCTGCCGGAGCGCGCCTCTATTTCCATGATTCGGCGCGCATGGTCGTCTACGGCTCGTTGCGGGTCGAGGGCGAGTCTGGCAACCCCGTCACCATGACCGGCGACCGCTCAGGGTTCGTGGCGGCGCAGATTCCATACGAGGTAATGTCGGGTCAGTGGGGTGGCATCCTCTTCAATCCGACATCGCGCGCCAACAGCATCTCATACGCCTCGATACGCAACTCCACCTACGGCCTGGTGCTCGACAACGTGCCCTCTGCCGACGGTCAGCCTGCCCTTTACCTGCACAACAGCGTGGTGCGCAACGCCAAGGAATACCTCGTCAGCGCAACGAACTCTGACGTCACCGCAATCGGCTGTGAGCTTGCCGACTCAGGGTTCGGTCTGCTCTACCTATACGGCGGCAACCACACCATAAACCGGTGCACCCTCGCCAACTATTACCTCTTCTCGGCCGCAATGCCGGCCCTCAACCTCGACCATACTGGAAAAGGGGGCGAATTCGACCCCGATACAGAGTACCCCTTCCTCACCGCCGACATCACGAACACCATAATCTACGGCAACGGCAAGGAAATCTCGCACTGGTATTTCACCGGTCCCGAGCAGACCGGTGTCGACAACGACATAGTAGGCTGTCAGGTATTCTTCCGCCGCTGTCTCTTCAAGCCCGCGGGTACCGACGATGACAA
>USKE01000234.1 GCA_900555165.1 uncultured Porphyromonadaceae bacterium
CTTCGGACGCCACCGCGCCTTAAGTTAATAGCATTGGGTCGCTACATGTAGCGACCACCACCGAGTAGAATCAGCAAACCGCTGAATCCCAATTATCAATCGGTCGCTACATGTAGCGACCCTACAATGAAATGATAATAATTCTGAGGGCGTTGCAAACCCTCTCAAATCGTAGGGATATGCCTTTGGCATGTAAGGTTACATTAATGATATTCAGCCTAACATGCCAAAGGCATGTCCCTACGATCAGGTGTAATCCAAGTTCTGCAACACCCTCCCAATTTGTGCATTTTTACACATCCTCTTTTCAAGAATTGAGGGAAAAGGCGGGGGCGGGTGTTGGCGGTCTTGGGGAAAGTGTGTATCTTTGCTGTCCTATCTTTGACCGAAAAAACGTCTGTAACCATGAAGAAGACAGTCATATCAGCGCTGGCCGGCGCAATGGCTCTCGGAGCCTGGGCCGACATACCTCTGGAATATTATAAAAGCCTTGACGGGCTGAAAGGGCGTGACCTCAAGAACGCCATCCACGAAATCATATCCGACAATGTGTCGATGCTGTCGTACGGCTCGGGCGACCGTCACACCTGGTGGGGGTTCTATGTCACCGACCGCCGCGACGACAACACCGTCGTAGACCGCTACTCAAACGACCGTCGCACCTTCGGAGCCCGTGGCAAATCAATCTCGGGCATGAACATCGAGCACTCGTTCCCCAAAAGCTGGTGGGGCGGCTCGCAGAACAATGCCTACAAGGACCTCTACAACCTGATGCCGTGCGAGTCATCGATAAACTCGACAAAGAGCAACTACCCGATGGGCATCGTGATCTCGCCCACCTCGAAGGGCGACAACGGATGCACGCTCGTGGGCAAAGGTTCTGACGGCCAGAACTACTGGGAACCCGCCGACAAATGGAAAGGGGATTTCGCACGCGGATACATGTACATGGCCACCGCCTATCAGAATTTTACCTGGCAAGGCGCCGGGCTGCAGATCCTGCAGCAGGGGCAGTATCCCACCCTGCGGTCGTGGGCCTACACGCTTTTCATGCAGTGGGCGCGCACAGATCGTGTCGACGACATAGAAATCAAGCGTAACAGCGATGTGGAATCGCTCCAGGGCAACCGCAACCCGTTTGTCGATTTCCCCAACCTTATGGAATATGTATGGGGTGATTCCACGGAAATCGCGTTCCACCCCGCCACCACGGTAAAGAGCACCTCGGCCGCCGGAGGAATCACCGGCGGCGACTGGGTTACCGTGGCCTCGTCGACCCTCATGGGCGATACGGGCGGTTTCACCGTTGAAAACACAGTCAAACCGTCGGGGAATGTCTGGGTCAACACCGCCGACTACGGATGGAAAGGATCGGCATTCTTCAGCAATACATGCCACGAGGCCGATGCCACTCTCTGGACGCCTGAACTTGACCTGACAGGCTGCAGTGCCGGACGCATCAGATTCGAGCACGCAATAAACAAAGGTGTATCGGCCCCTGACGCCATGCACTCGGTGGTCGTGGAACCTGAGGGGGAAGAGGCCGTTACAGTCAGCCCCTCGGCATGGCCCTCGGGCAAAAACTGGAACTTCGTCAGCGCCACCGTTTCCCTTAATCAGTTTGCCGGCAAACGCATACGTGTGGGATTCCGCTACACCTCTACCACCTCCGAGGCGGCAACCTGGGAGATCAAGAACTATTCGTTTGACGTGATAAAAAATCCGTCAGGCATCCACGAAATCGACGATGATCAACCCGGCAACCTCTATACCGAAGACTCAGACTTCAATGCCGAGCCTGAATATTACACCATCGACGGACGCCGCATCGCCGACCCGTCACAGGCAACCGGCCTGGTGATTGTGCGCCGCGGATCACGCGCCGCCAAGGTCTTCATTCGCCGCTGACGCCTGCCGGTGTCATAGCCGTTATCCCGCAATACACCGGGGGCCGTGTCATGAGTCTGACACGGCCCCCGGTTATTTATAATCCGTCAATACGGGTTACTGCCGTACTGTCATTCGGCATTGGTGGCGCCGTCAATGGCGGCGGCGATAGACTTGAAGATCTCGTCTACCGAGCCTGAGCCCTGGATAGGACGGTATTTCCCCTCCTTGATGTAGAAATCGCGCAGGGGTGTGGTCGACTCATGGTAGACCTTCAGGCGGTTCTTGATGGTCTCGGGATTGTCGTCGGCACGGCCGGTCTCCTTGCCGCGGCGCAGCATGCGCTCGGTTAGTTCCTCCTCGGGCACCTCAAGACCGATCACATGATGCACCTTCTGCCCGCGTTTCTCCAGGAAACGGTTCAGAGCCTCGGCCTGGGCGATGGTACGGGGGAAACCGTCGAGAATCACACCCTTGGCGGCACGCGGGTCGTTGTCGAGAATCTCCTCGAGTATGCGTATCATCAGCGAGTCCGGAATAAGCTGACCCTGGCTGATGTATGTGTGGGCTATCTGCCCCACAGGAGTCTTGCGGGCGATATGGTCGCGCAGAACCTCGCCCGTCGATATATGATGCAGACCGTAGTGGTCTATGAGCTTTTCGCTCTGGGTGCCTTTGCCGCTGCCGGGGGCACCGAATATGACAATATTCATGCTTTCTATTTACAAAAACTAAAACACATCCCGATAGGCGCCGATATGGCAAATGCACCGGCGACCTTAGAAATTGTATATTTTTCAGGCGTTATGCCAACGCGTTGCGGTATCCGGTCAGTCAGCCGATTCCTTGAGCACGTAGATGTCGGGGAGATTGCGTGCCAGACCGTCAAGGTCGAGACCGAACCCGATGATGAACTTGGGCGGAATCGAGAAACCGACATAGTCGGGTTTGACGTCGCATTGCAGAGACTCGGGCTTGAACAGCAGGGTGGCGACTTTGAGCGATGCAGGCTCGAGGGCACGCAACTCGTCAAGCAGACGGGCGATGGTATGGCCGGTATCGACAATATCCTCCACCACGATGACATCACGCCCTTTGAGGTCTTCGGTCAGCCCCATGAGCTTGCGCACATTGCCTGTAGTCGAAGTTCCCTCGTAGCTCTTGAGACGCACGAAGGTGATTTCGGCATCAGTCTCGACAGCGCGGAAAAGGTCTGATGCAAAGGGGAAAGCGCCGTTAAGCACTACCAGAAAGAGCGGACGTTTGCCACGGGTCTCCTCGGTGATGGTCTTGCCGAGTTCCTTGATGCGGTCCTGAATCTTCTCGTTGCGGATATAGGGCACAAAAGTAAGCCCGTTGTAGGTAACTTTTTCCATGTGTAAAAATGATTACGCAAAGTTAACCAATAAACCCGTAAATTCGCCCATCTTCACTCCAAATTTTATGCCGAAATCCTCCGGCAGTTATTTTGAGGCTGTTTTTGAGGGGGATGAGCGTTTTTTGGGAGATTTTAAGGGGCGCGGAGTGGCGGGGGTGAGGGATTTTGTGTAACTTTGTGACCTATTATGTACCTGCCCCTGCGGCAGGAACCTGACTGTATGAAACTTTTCACCAACGAACAGATACGCGCCATCGACCGCTACACCATCGAGACCGAGGGTGTG
>USKE01000235.1 GCA_900555165.1 uncultured Porphyromonadaceae bacterium
GGCGGCTACCATCTGTGCTGCGGCAGCACCGGGAGCATACCAGGCCGATGTGCCCAGCAGCTTGGTCAGGGTTGCACCGCCTACCATGGTGTCGGCAGCTACCTTTTCGAGCTGCTCGGCGGGGATGAGGGTCGATGCGGGGATGCCGCGGTAAGCGGCGTAGCGTGTCAGGGGAATCATGGTCTTGTCGCCGTGGCCGCCGATCACAATGCCTTCGACCTCGGTGGCGTTGGCGTTGAGAGCCAGCGAGAGGAAGTATTTGAAACGGGCCGAGTCAAGTGCGCCGCCCATGCCGATGATGCGGTTTTTGGGCAGACCCGAAATCTTGTGGATCAGATATGTCATGGTGTCCATCGGGTTAGCCACGCAGATTATGATGGCGTTGGGCGAGTGGGCAAGCACGCTTTCGGTCACTGATTTCACGATCTTGGCATTGACGCCGATGAGTTCCTCGCGGGTCATGCCGGGCTTGCGGGGTACGCCCGAGGTGATCACAACCACGTCAGAGTCGGCGGTCTTGGCATAATCGTTTGTCACGCCGGTCAGACGGCTCTGCAGCCCCAGGATGTTGGCGGTCTGCATGATGTCCATGGCCTTGCCTTCTGAAACGCCCTCTTTGATGTCGATCAGGACAACTTCGTCGGCTACTTGTGTAGTTACCAGTACATTGGCTGTTGTGGCGCCCACATTGCCGGCGCCTACGACTGTTACTTTTGACATATCGGTTGTTAGTGTTTAAAGATTAACTATGCAAATATAATACTTTCTGTCGAGACTCACTTATTATTAACCAATATTTTGCTTGCAGTGCAATAATTGCATAGCTGAAAACGCTTGCGCGCACGGCCCGGGTGGGGTCGTGCGCGCGGGAGGGTGGGGCGGGGCAGGCGTTATTCCTGGTTTACCCGGTTCTTGGCTTTGGTTTTCTGTTTGGAGGCAGAGGCTTTGTCGAGGTCTTTCTCCTCCTTTAGGTCTATTTCCTGGCGGTTCTCGTCGAGAACGCGGTACTGCAGGTAGGCCAGCTCTTCAGAGGGGAGAATCTTGAATTTTCCGCCGAGCTCCATGCGCCAGCGGCGGTACATCGAGATGAGTCCTTTCTTGAGGTAGGCGTCGACAAACGGGTGCACGTACATGATGAAGTTGCGGGCCTTCAGGTCGTTGACCAGATAGGTCAGCTTGTCGTGAAGGGTGTCGGTGAACAGCAGCGAGGGCTGTATTTCCCCTTTGCCGTAGCATGAGGGGCATGCCTCGGTGGTGACGATGTCAAGGGCCGGACGCACGCGCTGGCGTGTAATCTGCATGAGGCCGAATTTGCTCAGGGGCAGGATGTTGTGCCGTGCGCGGTCATTTGCCATGATCTCGCGCATGTGGTCGTAGAGGGCCTGGCGGTGTTCGGGCTTGTTCATGTCGATGAAGTCGACGACGATGATGCCGCCCATGTCACGCAGGCGCAGCTGGCGCGCTATCTCGTCGGCGGCGCGCAGGTTTACCTCAAGGGCGTTGTTCTCCTGGTCGGTGCCGGCTTTGGTGCGGTTGCCCGAGTTTACGTCGATGACGTGCAGTGCCTCGGTGTGCTCGATGATGATGTAGGCGCCGGATTTGAAGGAGACCGTCTTGCCGAACGACGATTTGATCTGCCGGGTGATGTTGAAATGGTCGAATATCGGTTCCTCTTTCTTGTAGAGCTTTACGATATCGCTCTTGTCGGGCGCTATGAGTTCGACATATTTCTTTATCTGTGCCAGGGTGTCGGGGTCATTGCAATATACGGCCTCGAACTCGGGCGAGAAGATGTCGCGCAACACGCCTACCACACGGTTCTCCTCCTCGAAGATGAGCGAGGGCACGGGGGCTGTGCGCGCTTTGGCGATGGTGTCGTCCCAATATTTCAACAGTGTCTTGAGCTCGTGGTTGAGTTCGGCTACAGACTTCCCTTCGGCCGACGTGCGTATGATCACGCCGAAGTTCTTGGGCTTTATTGACTCGACCAGATGGCGCAGGCGCAGTTTCTCGCCGGTGGTGCGTATCTTCTGCGAGATCGAAATCTTGTCGCTGAAGGGGATGAGCACCATGTAACGGCCGGTGAACGAGATTTCTGTCGTGAGTCGGGGGCCTTTTGTCGAGATGGGTTCCTTGACAATCTGCACCAGCAGTTCCTGGCCCTGCGTGAGCTGGTCGGGGATGGTGCCGTGCTTGTCGATGTCGGGCTGCAGTTTTATCTTGGAAAGCATGGGCACCGACGTCTTCTTGTCGTCGAGTACCTCTTTCAGGAACTGCGAGTAGGTTGAAAACCTGGGGCCAAGATCCTGATAGTGCAGGAAAGCGTCTTTTTCGTAGCCGACGTTGACAAAAGCCGCGTTAAGGCCGGGCATGAGTTTCTTGACCTTTGCGGCGTATATGTCGCCGACAGCATAGGCCACCGTGCGGCTCTCTTTCTGAAGAGAAACCAGGCGGCCGTCTTCCAGCAGGGCGATTGAGACCTCCTGGGGCTGAACGTCAACGATTAATTCGCTTTTCATGAGTTTCAGGATTGATAAAAAACCGTGACACCGGCGCCGTGGCCCACCGTCAGGGGGGTGGTGCCGGCGCCGGCGTCATATATCTTGAAGAATCTGACCGGAAATGTCAGTCCGGTTTATTTCTTCTTGTGACGGTTTTTGCGCAGACGTTTTTTACGCTTGTGGGTGGCCATTTTGTGGCCTTTTCTTTTCTTTCCGCTGGGCATAGTAAGAAAATTTGATATGGTTGGTGAAAATGGGAATTAGCCTTTGATATCCTCCATGAAACACTTTGCGGGCTTGAAGGCGGGGATGTTGTGCTCGGGGATGATGATGGTTGTATTCTTAGAGATGTTGCGGGCAGTTTTCTGCGAGCGGGTCTTGATGATGAAGCTGCCGAAACCACGCAGGTAGACGGGTTCGCCGTGAGCCAGAGAGTCTTTTACGACTTCCATGAACTTCTCGATGGTTTCGAGCACGGCGGCTTTTTCGATGCCGGTGGTTTTTGAAATCTCGTTTACGATTTCTGCTTTTGTCATAGCTGGTAGTTGCTGTTAATATTTCTTTGTTGTATTATTTATGCGAAACTGTCTGTTTTACAGCAAAATAACGCCCGCTTTCGAGATGCGGGCTAAATTGCAGTTGCAAATATCGCACTTTTTTTTGAATCGAGCGCTATAAAGTGGTCAAAAAAGCACAAATTTTTTAAACCAATGCTCTATCAGTGGCCTGTTTACGTTGGCCGGCGCCGTTGTTTTCGATGCGTCGCAACGTGGCCACGGCGCGTATCGTCACCGGCAGGATGATGATTTCGTAGAGCGTTTTCAGCAGGGTCTGTGTCACCATCAGCGACACGATCACACGCCACGGCAGCACGCCCCCGAACGCGCAGGGGAAAAACACCAGCGAGTCAACCCCTTCGCCCCACAGGGTCGATATTATGGCGCGTGCCGAAAAGCTGCGGTAACCCAGTGCCTTGTCGGCGGGAGGGGGGGGGTTTTGTTTGGTCCCCGCTGTCAT
>USKE01000236.1 GCA_900555165.1 uncultured Porphyromonadaceae bacterium
AATGATGTTTGGGGCTCCCCGCCCGCCCCCTCGGCGGTGCCGACACTCTGGCCACATCCTATTCGCTGGCCCAGGCCGTAAAGAAATTCGGAAACTTCGATATCGTCATCTGCGGCCGCCAGGCCATCGACGGCGACACCGCGCAGGTAGGTCCCCAGATTGCCGAGAAACTCGGTCTTCCCCAGGTCACATACGCCGAGGAGGTTCTTGAGGTCGCCGACGGCCACATCACGGTGCGTCGCCGTCTTGAGGCCGGTGTCGAGACCGTGAAGGCTCCGCTCCCCTGCGTCGTGACGGTAAACGGCACCGCCGCCGAATGCCGCCCGCGCAACGCCCGCCGCGTGATGCAGTACAAATATGCCGTCTCGCCCTCTGAAAAAGAAAAACTTTCTGACGAGCGCAAGGCTCTGGTCGAGTCGCGTCCCGGTCTTGAAATCAAGGAGTGGGGTGCCGCGTTTGTTGAGGCCGACCCCGAACAGATCGGTATGGCCGGCTCGCCCACAAAGGTGAAGTCTATCGAGAACGTGGTGTTCACGGCCAAAGAGTCGCTCACATTCGACGGCAGTGACGACACCGCCATCGAGACTCTCGTGAAAGAGCTCATCAAGAACCACACCATCGGCTAATCTTCACACCCACGAAAAGCTATCGCAACAATGGAAAACAGCAAAAACAACCTCATAGTATATTGCGAATTTGACGAAGGCCGCATCGCCGACGTCTCGCTCGAGCTCCTCACCAAGGGGCGTCAGCTGGCTACCGAACTGGGCGTGAAGCTCGAGGCCGTTGTGGTCGGCAGCAACCTCGACGGCATCGAGGAGCAGATCTTCCCTTACGGCGCCGACACTGTCTACAAGGTCGACGACGCCCGTCTGTTCCCCTACACGTCGAATCCCCATGCCGCAGTGCTCATCAATCTCTTCCGCGAGATCGAGCCGCAGATCTGCCTCATGGGCGCCACATGCATCGGCCGTGACCTCGGTCCGCGCGTGTCGTCGTGCCTCCACTCGGGTCTTACCGCCGACTGTACGTCGCTCGTTATCGGCGACCACACTGACCCGCGTTCGGGCAAGGAGTACAAGAACCTGCTCTACCAGATCCGTCCGGCTTTCGGCGGCAATATCGTGGCCACCATCGTCAACCCCGACTGCCGTCCGCAGATGGCAACCGTGCGCGAGGGCGTGATGAAGAAAGAGGTGTTCGATGCCGCACACAAGGGTGAGGTGGTTAACCTCGACCCGAAGAAATATGTCTCTGACGCCGATTTCGTCGTGGAGATCATCGACCGCCATATCGAGAAATCGAAAATCAACATCAAGAACTCGCCCATCATTGTCTCGGGCGGTTACGGTGTTGGCTCGAAAGAGGGATTCGACATGCTCTTCGAGCTTGCGTCGGTACTCGGTGCCGAGGTCGGTGCCACACGTGCCGCTGTCGACGCCGGTTTCGCCGAGCATGCCCGCCAGATCGGCCAGACCGGTGTGACCGTGCGTCCGAAACTCTACATCGCCTGCGGTATCTCGGGCCAGATCCAGCACATCGCCGGCATGCAGGACTCGTCGATCATCATATCGATCAACCCCGATCCAGACGCACCCATCAACACCATCGCCGACTATGTAATCACCGGCAATTACGAGGACGTGGTGCCCAAACTCATCAAATACTATAAAAAGAACTCCAAGTAACCCACCGGCGTTACAACCAACATAAGAAACAATGGCAAACTTCTATAACGACAACCCCTCGCTCAGACTGCACCTCCAGCACCCGCTGATGCGCAAGATCGTCGAGCTCAAGGAGCGTGATTTCGCCGACGCCAAAGAATACGACTATGCCCCCGTCGATTTCGCCGACGCCATGGACAACTACTACCGTGTGCTCGACATCGTGGGTGAACTCTGCGGCACCACTATCGCCGACAACGCCGAGGGCGTTGACCACGAGGGCCCCACAGTGGCCAACGGCCGTGTGACATACGCCTCGGGTACGCAGCAGAACCTCGACGCCTGCCGCAAGGCCGGCCTCATGGGCATGGCCATGCCCCGCCGCTACGGTGGCCTGAACTTCCCCATCACCCCCTATATCATGGCCGCCGACATCGTGAGCCGCGCCGACACCGGTTTCGAGAACCTCTGGGGTCTGCAGGACTGCGCCGAGACCCTTTACGAGTTCGGCAACGACGACCAGCGCGCCCGTTTCATCCCCCGCGTATGCGCCGGCGAGACCATGTCGATGGACCTCACCGAGCCCGATGCCGGTTCCGACCTTCAGTCGGTGATGCTCAAGGCCCACCAGGATGCCGACGGCACCTGGCGCCTCAACGGCGTGAAACGTTTCATCACCAACGGTGACTCTGACATCCATCTGGTGCTCGCCCGCTCTGAAGAGGGCACTCGCGACGGCCGCGGCCTCTCGATGTTCATCTACGACAAGCGCGACGGCGGCGTGAACGTTCGCCGTATCGAGAACAAGATGGGTATCAAGGGTTCGCCCACATGCGAGCTTGTCTACAAGAACGCCAAGGCCGAGCTTTGCGGCTCTACCCGCCTGGGCCTCATCAAATATGTGATGGCCCTGATGAACGGCGCCCGTCTCGGCATCGCCGCCCAGAGCGTAGGTGTCAGCGAGATCGCGTTCCGCGAGGCCTTGCAGTATGCCAAAGAGCGCAAGCAGTTCGGCAAGGCAATCATCGAGTTCCCCGCTGTGAGCGAGATGCTTTCTGTGATGAAAGCCAAACTCGACGCCTCACGCTGTCTGCTGTATGAGACCGCCCGCTATGTCGATCTCTACAAGGCTTACGAGGATATCGCCCGCTCACGCTCGCTCACACCCGACGAGCGCAAGGAGATGAAACTCTACAACAAGCTCGCCGATGCCTGCACGCCGCTTGCAAAGGGCCTCACCAGCGAGTATTGCAACCAGAACGCATACGACTGCATCCAGGTACACGGCGGTTCGGGTTTCATGAAGGATTACGCCTGCGAGCGCGTTTACCGCGATGCCCGCATCACCTCCATTTACGAGGGTACCACACAGCTGCAGGTCGTGGCTGCAATACGCCACGTCTTCACCGGCACTTACCTCCAGCTCATCGAGCAGTACGCCGCCATGGAGATTGCCGACGAGCTCAAGGGTCAGGCCGCAGTGCTTGCCGAGCTTACAGAGCTGTACAAGGCCGCTGTCGCCAAGGTGCATGAGACCAACGATGCCGCCTATTCAGACTTCATGGCACGCAAGCTCGTGGAGATGGCCGGCAACATCGTGATGGGCTACCTGCTGATCACCGACGCCTCGCGCAATCTTTCGAGCGAGGATGCCGTGGTTGCCTCTGCTGCCGCAGAGCTCGTCAAGAGCGCCAAGGTTTATGTGAACATGGCTCGTGCCGAGGTTGCACGCAACGCCGAGTTCGTGAACAACGTGGCGCCTGCCGACATGGACGCCTACAAGTTCTGATTACCCTCTTGCTGAACACAACGCGGGGTGCCACCGGTCAGGTGGCA
>USKE01000237.1 GCA_900555165.1 uncultured Porphyromonadaceae bacterium
AGTCGGCCAGGTATTCGTGCAGCCAGACGGCCCAGTTGCGCGAGGTCGAGATCTTGTCCCCCTCAAGGTTCAGGAACTCGTTTGCCGGCACATTGTCGGGGAGCTGGAAATTGTCGCCGTATGCCATCAGCATCGCCGGGAAGATGATGCAGTGGAATACGATGTTGTCTTTTCCGATGAAGTTGATGATGCGTGTCTCGGGGTCTTTCCAGTATTTTTCCCAGGTGTCGGGCAGCAGCTCGCGGGTGTTCGAGATATAGCCGATCGGGGCGTCGAACCACACGTAGAGCACTTTGCCGTCGGCACCCTCGACGGGCACGGGGATGCCCCAGTCGAGGTCGCGTGTCACGGCGCGGGGCTGCAGGCCCAGTTCGAGCCACGACTTGCACTGGCCGTAGACGTTGGTCTTCCACTCCTTGTGTCCTTCGAGAATCCATTTCTCAAGGTCGGCCTGCCAGCGGTCAAGCGGCAGGAACCAGTGCGACGTGGGGCGCAGCACCGGTGTGGCGCCGGTCTCGGCGCTGCGGGGGTTGATCAGCTCAGAGGGGCTGAGCGTCGAGCCGCACTTCTCGCACTGGTCGCCGTAGGCGCCCTGCGCGTGGCACACGGGGCATTCGCCCACGATGTTGCGGTCGGTGAGGAAACGGCCTCCCTCTTCGTCGTAATACTGCTCGGTGGTCTTTTCGATGAACTGGCCGTTGTCATACAGATGGCGGAAGAACTCGGTTGCCGTCTCGGCGTGGGTGGCCGATGTGGTGCGCGAATACACGTCGAACGAGATGCCGAGCCCCTCGAACGAGTCCTTTATCAGCTTGTGGTAGCGGTCAACCACATCCTGGGGTGTCACGCCCTCCTTGCGGGCACGTATGGTGATGGGCACGCCATGCTCGTCAGAGCCGCCGACCATCACCACATCTTCGCCGCGCAGGCGCAGGAAGCGTGTGTAGATGTCGGCCGGAACGTATACGCCGGCGAGGTGACCGATGTGTACCGGGCCGTTGGCGTAGGGGAGGGCGGTGGTTACCAGGGTGCGTTTGAATTTCTTGCTATCCATATATGATACTGTACTTTTTAATCATGTAAAAGCCAATAGCGCGCCACTATGTCGCATAATGGTGCCGGTGATTGGCAAAATGCCGCAAATGAGCGGGTTAATCACGCTCATTCTTTTCACAAATTTACAAAAATAAGTTGAGTTCCGGCGGTTTTGGCGGTAAAATATTCACGGGTGTGGTTCAGGTGTTCTTTTGAAAGCGCCCTGTGGGGCGTGTGGCGCTGTCATGACCCGAAAATATGCCGTTATGGCCTCAAATTATGGCAATTATGGAATATTAACGTATTTTAACTATTGGGGGGGGTAAAAATGCCTACATTTGCGCGATAAAGCAATCTTTATCTTGCAACGTCTAATTATTCATCAAAAATCTATTGCGAAAATGAATCTTAAGATTCTTCTTTTGAGTGCGGCCTTGGCACCGGGACTGGCGCTTTCCGCATTCACCGTAGATGACCTTGTCGTCGACAACGGCATCTACGCCATCGAAAGCCTCTACTGGGGAAAGATGGATCAAGGCCTGAACATCAACGATGGTGTGTGTGATTACGAGAATCCTCCTTATGGGGGTGGTAATACCTGCCATTTCGAGTACGTGAGAAACGTAAACGAAGAAATTCTTCCCAAATTTGTAAAACTTGTGGGTTTCCGCGGTTTTACTGGTGCAAACACTTACACAGACCGGGATTTTGTGTTCACAATCGCCGATGAAAACAACAATCCGGTAGAGGACGGCACACGCTTGATTCTGCCCAATGAAGACTTTTGGGCGCGGGACGAATCAAGGATGCAACTCTCCATCATTAATTATGAATCTTGCGTCAGCCGTGACGGGCAGTATATGCTCGGTGCTCTTGGGCGACAGGATACTAAATGGTGGTATGATGAAAGGAAGATGAGTGTACCCCCTTATATATACTGGATGAGATCAGGATCTCGTTATCAGATTGCAAAATCTGCATGGATTGGCGAAATGAGCCGTAACGCCGAGGGTAATGTAGTTGTGACTTTCTCAGAACCGGCAATACTCTCCAGAACGGGTTACAGCGGTAACGGTGGCACCGGAGCCTCAAGCAACATTCCGGTATCTCTGAGTACAAATTCGATACAGCTGGGTATCATCGATTGTCTGACAATCGAGACATTCCGTCCGACCGGATTCTTCAAGGTTACAGAATATCCATTCACAACCAGTGGCTATGGTTCCGGCTCATCGTACACTGTTCCCTATAAAATGACTACGAATCCCGATGGAACGTGTACTATCGTCAATCTGGTCGGGAAAGGTTATACACGTGGCATGGATGAGACATCACGCATTGCTCCCGGGGTGATTACCGGTAGGATTGAAAACGGAACTTTAATACTCGATGGAGGACAACCGTTTGACGTGTGGCATGGAAATTCCAACGGTGGTGACTGGGGTAAAAGGTTGAATGATGCTGCCGAGCAACTTGCCGGACTGCCGAAATTCCCTGCGCGTAATTATTCTTATGATGACATCATGGGATCGATTTCGACAGGAAACACAATCTCGCACACCTCGGAAAGCAATTTCTGGGTTGACCCGGGCGAGTGTCGTACTATTGTCAAAGGTGCATCGATTAAAATCGGCCCCTTTGCCGGAGTTCACCCGGAAGGTGCGTATTCCACTTCGGCCTTTTCGATTGAGTCCGAGGGGGGAACTGCCGAGACCGACGTGACCCTTGACTGCAAGATTACTTCGTGCAACTGCTCGTTTGATGAGGCCGAAATGATCAAGTATGTCGACTGCACGTTTGAGGTCAACAAAAACGACATGTATGTGGAGTCATACGACATCTACATGATTCCTGCGGGCAAAGTATCGGGTAACCCTACCAATAACGAGGATTTCCAGGATGAAAACGGCCATACGCATGCCATCTACGTGGGTTCGGTGACCGCTGACTCAAATTCGCAGACAATATATCCGAAGGCATATAATGTTTCCACATCGGTTCTGCTCGATAAAACCATTGCAGATGCCGCTAATGAATATTATTTCTTCATCGCGGCCAATTACCGTTCTGACATCTCGGTGGCCTCGCTGAAATCGGTTTCAAGAGCGGCCTCGTCATTGCATCCGACCTACCACAGTCTGCTTTCGCCGGGCACTGTTACCGCCATTGACGGGATTTCCGCCCCCGAGGCCGGCGATGTCGAGTATTACGACCTCCACGGGCGCCGTGTGGCAGCTCCCGGCCAGGGAATCTACCTGCGCCGCCAGGGCTCGTCGGTATCAAAAATCCGTTTCTGACACCGGCGCATAATCGTCATCATTTCATTGTAGGGTCGCTGCATGCAGCGACCGCTTACCGGTTAGAAACCAGTATATTGACTGGCTGTTCGGTGGCGGTCGATACATGTAGCGACCCAATGCTATTAACTTAACAGACGTGGGCGTCTGAAAGACGCTGATTTCTTCA
>USKE01000238.1 GCA_900555165.1 uncultured Porphyromonadaceae bacterium
ATGAGTAGGTAAACCCCCCCCGAGGGCCCCCGGCCTACCGCCGGGCTGACTGCAGGAGAACTGCCGGGCTGAAACCCGGCGCGGTAGACAAACCACCGGGCGCCACAACCATGATGCACCGCCCTGCACCACCAGCACACCACGCTCGGCGCCACTAACGCCACCACACGCCGGGGGGTTATGCCGCACCCCTGCACCACCGGATCTCATGGCAGTGTGCAGTGTGGCGTGTCATGGCGGTCTGTTCCCGCGCCGGGTTTCAGCCCGGCAGTTCCCGGTTTCCCCGCACTTATTTCCTCCGGCTGCCGGTCACTGCACAAAAAAAAGAGCCCTCCCATCCGGAGCGACATTGCTCCGCCCTGGGGAGGACTCATGCAAGCTGGAGTCAGGGAATTTCTTTATGCCCGGGGTTGCTTATCCCCGGCGCGGGAAAATACCTGCCCTATGGATTACTTGCCCTGATGCTCGTATTTAAGTGTGAGCGTGGGCTGATCGCATACTTCGGCGGGGCCGAAATACTGGATGGGACCGGGGTAAACGTAGCAGGTATTGTATGCCCAGTCATCGCGCTGCGAGGCGAATTTCTGGAAGGGTGCACCGTCGAGGCGTACCAGAGCCTTCTGGATCACAGGTTTCATCTTGCCGTTGCGGCGCTCCATGTTCATCATCATGGTGATGGGTATACCGCCGGCAATCCACTGCACTGAAGGTTTGGTGAGGTTGCGTACCGACGACATGTAACCTGTCATGCCGGCCTTGATAAGGCATGCGGCGTTGAAACCGAGAGCGTAACAGTAGTCGGCGTCGAAGTTCGACGGATCAGCGCAACGGCCCTCGTAGCCGAAGAAGTGGTGGAGCGACGAGAATTTGCCGTCGTAGTTACCTTCGGCACGCATCTCCTCAAGACGCTTTGCAACCATCGCTGAGAGCAGTTTCTCGGTCTCGATGAGCGAAACCTGCACGTTGCCGTGGGGGTCGCGGTCGAGCATGAGCTGACGGGCCACACCTTCGGGGAGTGAAACGAATGTAGCGCGGTTCTCGTCGTCGAGGTGCTCGATCACCCACTGGCGCTGGTTTTCGGCTTTACCGAATTCATCGGCATTCTTGGCGAGCATATCGTTGAGCTCGGCGATAAGGCGTTTCACGGCGGGGATGAACTCAATCAGGCCTTCGGGGATGAGAACGGTACCGAAGTTCATGCCGTTCTTGGCGCGGGCGGCCACAACGCCGGCAATCTGGTTCACCACGTCGGCGAGGCTCTGGTTCTTGGCCTCTACCTCCTCAGAGATGATGCAGATGTTAGGCTGCGTCTGCAGAGCGCACTCAAGGGCGATATGGCTTGCCGAGCGGCCCATCAGCTTGATGAAATGCCAGTATTTCTTGGCCGAGTTGCAGTCGCGCTGGATGTTGCCGATTACCTCAGAGTAAACCTTGGTGGCGGTGTCGAAACCGAACGATGTTTCGATAACCTCATTCTTCAGGTCGCCGTCAATGGTCTTGGGGCAGCCGATAACCTGCACGCCGGCGTTGATGCTCTTGTAATATTCGGCGAGCACAGCGGCGTTGGTGTTTGAGTCGTCGCCGCCGATGATCACGAGAGCCGAGATGTTGAGCTCGCGCAGAATCTCGAGACCCTGGTCGAACTGCTCTTTGGTTTCGAGTTTCGTACGGCCAGAGCCGATGATGTCAAAACCGCCGGTGTTGCGGTAATCCTTGATGATCTCGGCGGTCAGCTCAACATAGCGGTGCTCTACGAAACCGCCGGGGCCCATGAGGAAACCGTAGAGTTTCGAGTCGCGGTGAACCTTCTTGATGCCGTCGAACAGACCGCAGATTACATTGTGACCGCCGGGAGCCTGGCCGCCCGAAAGAATCACACCCACGTTCATGGGTTTCGAGGGAGCGGTCTGGGTTGCCTTCTCGAACTTAAGTTCGGGCAGACCATAGGTGTTGGGGAACAGAGCCTTGATGTCGTCCTGATCGGCGACAGAATTTGTTGGCTCACCTGCCACAGCCTTCACGGCACCGGTAAGCACGATGGGGAGTTTGGGCTGATAAGCGGCACGAGCCTTCTGCAATGCGCTCTTTTTCATGTTGTTCTGTATAGTGTTGCTGTTAGAAATTTCTACTTACAAAGTTACGAAAAATGGCCGATTGTTAATGTGAAATTTATTTAACCGGGGTAATGGGGTTATAGACGGCATGGCGCGATAAAAACTGTCAGAAACACATATCGTGCTGCGAAATGGCTTACAATCTTCATTGCACACGGTCGCGAGCAACCGACACTGCGACAAAAGTTGTAAAAATTTGTTAATTACGCCGCGCGTGAATGCGCCTAACTAAATAAGAAAAAACAGAAAAGCCTGCGGGCTGAATGACCTACAGGCTTTTGTGGGGTGAAATGTGGGTCTCGAACCCACGACCTTCGGAACCACAATCCGACGCTCTAACCAACTGAGCTAATCTCACCATCTGTGTGCTTGCCCTGGCGGGTTTGCGAGTGCAAAGGTACGCCAAATTTTTTAAATACCAAATCTTTCGTCAAAAAAATTTCGTGTGTGCGGTTTGAATGATGCAGAATGAGGTGGTGGTGCGAACCAAAACAACCAAAACGGGGGGGAAATAAGGCCGCGACCGCGGCCTATAAATATCTTTGGTTGTTTTGGTTCGCCAAGACAAGATTATAACGGCACTGTCACTGGCGCGGGTAGATGGCACCGGTGGCGGCAAGCAGGGTATTCTGCATCAGCGACACGATTGTCATGGGCCCCACACCGCCCGGCACAGGGGTGATGAAACGGCATTTGGGCGCCACGGCGGCAAAGTCGACATCGCCGCTGAGACGGAAACCGCTCTTGCGGGTCGCATCGGGTACGCGGGTGGTACCCACGTCAATCACGGTGGCACCTTCGCTGACCATATCGGCGGTCACGAACCCGGGGCGTCCCATAGCGGCGATGATGATGTCGGCGCGACGGCATACCTCGGCCAGATCGCGCGTGCCGCGGTGGCATACGGTCACGGTGGCGTCGCCGGGGTACCCCTTGCGCATCATCAGCGTGGCCACAGGCTTGCCCACGATGTTACTGCGCCCCAGCACCACACAGTTGGCGCCCTGCGTGGGCACATTATAACGCTCAAGCAGGGTCATGATGCCCTTGGGCGTCGCGCTCTCGAAACAGGGCAGCCCGATTGAGAGGCGCCCGACGTTGATTGGGTGGAAACCGTCTACATCCTTGCGGTAGTCGATGGTTTCAATCACTTTCTGCTCGGAGATATGCTTGGGCAAGGGAAGCTGTACGATGAAACCGTCCACATCCGCATCCTCGTTCAATTCGCGTACCTTGGCGAGCAGTTCCTTTTCGGTAACGTCTGCCTCGTAACGGATAAGTGAGGACTTGAATCCGCAAACTTCGCATGCTTTTACTTTGGCGGCAACGTAGGTTTCGCTACCTCCATCGTGTCCTACAAGAATGGCGGGCAGATGCGGG
>USKE01000239.1 GCA_900555165.1 uncultured Porphyromonadaceae bacterium
CGCACGTTCCCACAGGCGTGGCCCACGGTCACGGGGTGGTTTCAGTGACCTGAGATGTTATATAACGATTACAACCTTGTTGGCATGTTTTTTGAGCGGACGGAGGTCCGCAGTTTGAGGGACTGCGATTTTTGCGATTCGTAGTCTCAAGCTTGAATTTCAAACGACGGCGCGCCGCCCGCGAGGGGTAGCGCGCCGTCAATTTCTGTAACAAAAGAAACCGCCCCGGGCGGTGTGGCCGGGGGCGGTTTATGATGGTGTATGGTGAAATGGCGGTCTGTTGCCGCCGGGCAGATTCATCTGCCCTCACGTGAATCATTCGCGGCGTTCGCGGCGGGGACCACGGTCGCCATCGCGGCGCGGGCCGCGGTCACCGTCACGACGGGGACGGCGCTCGCCGCCTTCGGGGCGTTCGCCGCGCGGACGGCGGGGACGCTCGGCGGGCTCAACCCAGCCTTCGGGTTTGGGCTGCAGGGCGCGCATCGACAGGCGGTATTTGCCGGTCTTCTGGTCGATCTCGATGAGTTTCACGGTGAGTTCGTCGCCCTCCTTGATGCCTGAGGCCTCCATGTCGGGAACGCGCTCCCACGAGATCTCCGAGATGTGGAGCAGACCGTCGCGGTTAGGCATGAACTCCACGAATGCGCCGAAGTCCTGGATGGTCTTCACCTTGCCGGTGTATGTCTTGCCCTCTTCGGGGAGCTCGACGATGCGGTTGATGAGTTCGAGAGCCTTGTCGATTGATGCCTTGTTGGCTGCGGCAACCTCGATGTGGCCCCCTTCGGGAATCTCGTCGATCGAGACTGTGGCGCCCGATTCCTCCTGGATGCCCTGGATGACTTTTCCGCCCGGGCCGATGACGGCACCGATAAGCTCTTTGGGGATGAGCATGGTGACGATGCGGGGCACGTGGGGCTTGTAGTCCTCGCGGGGAGCGGGGATGGTCTCCTCGATCTTGTCAAGGATGTGCAGACGTCCCTCCTTGGCCTGGTTGAGGGCGCGCTCGAGGATTTCGTAGCTGAGGCCGTCGCACTTGATGTCCATCTGGGTGGCGGTGATGCCGTTGCGGGTACCGGTCACCTTGAAGTCCATGTCGCCCAGGTGGTCCTCGTCGCCGAGGATGTCTGAGAGGATGGCGTATTTGTCAGAGTTGTCGTCAGAGATAAGACCCATGGCGATACCCGAAACGGGGCGTTTCATCTTCACGCCGGCGTCGAGCAGTGCCAGTGTGCCGGCACAGACGGTGGCCATCGACGACGAGCCGTTAGACTCGAGGATGTCAGACACCACGCGGCATACGTAGGGGAAATCGTCGGGGAACATGCGCTTGAGGGCGCGGTGTGCCAGGTTGCCGTGACCGATCTCGCGGCGGCCTACGCCACGCTGTGCCTTGGCCTCGCCTGTCGAGAAGGGGGGGAAGTTGTAGTGCAGCAGGAAACGCTCGCGGCCCTGGTTGAGCACGTCGTCGAGAATCTTCTCGTCGAGCTTTGTGCCGAGGGTCACGGTCGAGAGGCTCTGAGTCTCGCCGCGGGTGAAGACAGCCGATCCGTGAGGGCCGGGCACGTAGTCAACCTCGCACCAGATGGGGCGGATCTCGGTGGTCTTGCGGCCGTCGAGGCGCACACCCTCGTCGAGGATGCAGCGGCGCACGGCGTCGCGCTCCACGTCGTGGTAGTAGCGTTTTACCAGGGGAGCCTTCTCGTCGCGCTCCTCTTCGGGGAGTGATTCGATGTATTCGTCGCAGATGGCGTCGAAAGCGTCCTGGCGCCAGTGCTTGTCGGCGTTGCCGGCCTTAGCCACGGCATAAGCCTTGTCGTAGCATTTCTCGCGCACGTCGGCACGCAGAGCCTCGTCGTTCACCTCGTGGCAGTATTCGCGTTTCACGGTCTTGCCGGCCATCTCGGCCAGCTCTTCCTGTGCCTTGCACTGCACCTTGATGGCATCGTGGGCGCATTTGAGGGCGGCCAGCAGGTCGGCCTCCGAGACTTCGTTCATCTCGCCCTCGACCATCATGATGTTGTCGTAGGTGGCGCCTACCATGAGCTCCATGTCGGCGCGCTCGAGCTGTTCGAAAGTGGGGTCGATGACGAATTCGCCGTCGACGCGTGCCACGCGCACCTCAGAGATGGGGCCGTGGAAAGGTATGTCGCTCACGGCGATGGCGGCCGATGCCGCCAGGCCTGCCAGAGCGTCGGGCATGTCGTTTCCGTCGGCAGAGAACATGATGATCTGCACGAAGGTGTCGGCATGGTAATTGTCGGGGAACAGGGGGCGGAGCACGCGGTCAACCAGTCGCGAGGTGAGCACCTCGTAGTCTGAGGCGCGGCCTTCGCGCTTGAGGAAACCGCCGGGGAAACGGCCCGCCGATGAGAATTTCTCTTTGTAGTCTACCTGGAGGGGCATGAAATCAACGCCCTCGCCGGCTTCCTTGGCCGAAACCACTGTGGCCAGGAGCATGGTGTTGCCCATGCGAAGTTCCACGGCGCCGTCGGCCTGTTTTGCCAGCTTGCCTGTCTCCAGGGTGATGGTGCGGCCGTCGGGGAGCTCGATGGTCTTCTTGATAGGGTTAAGCATTACTGTGTATCTAATTTTTTAATCGTCGTAAAATCAGCGCAAAGTTACAAATTTTTGCCCTCAACTCAAAATAATGCAGATGTTTAAAAGCACACTTAACACCCTTTATTTGATTTTTTACACCTCCATCCCTCCACTTTTAACTAAAAACGATGGGCAGGGCGGCCATGATGCGCGGCAGGGCCAGAGCCGGGCCGTTGAGGGTGTGGCAGAGGCGGGTTTTCTTGTCGGCTCCGCGGTAGCGGCATTTCAGACGGCTCCGTAGGGGCGCAGTATGTGCCAGGGGAGGCCAAGGCGGTCTGGCAGCTACTGTTCATTGTTGACGATGTCACGGTTACTATCACCGGGGATGCAGTCTTGAGGAGTTTTACAGGGAGACGTCAGTGTATATCATTCATACCATGGCTGAGGAATGAAGAAATTATAAATGTTTAGTATTGCAAATATGGTAATAGCAAGGACAAAAATAAACAGACCCCAGCATTTTTCCCTTATCGCAGCTACGCAATATGCTCCAACTGCCAACAACAGACAACCCAGCAGAGCGGGTTTATACCATTCCATCGCTTTTAATCCCCATTCAAGTTCGGTATCAAGAACAACCAATATCCCGACAATAATTACTGGCGAGATAAACCAATATAATTTTTTCTCAGTTTCGGGTTTCAAACGTCTCATGTTTATATCATGCTGTTTTAACTATATGCGTGTTTCATGCAATTTTTATACACCATATAAGCATCTATGCCTCGCAAGTTGCACAAACTGCTACAAGAGCTAGTCCCCCTGGGATAAACCATTCATATATGCAACTTGCTGTTGTGCTGACACAGGTCAAAATAATTCTATTTCTAAGAGGCTGTTTAATAATAAATGTTAACGTTCCGGTGGTCGGTTTTTGAGATAA
>USKE01000240.1 GCA_900555165.1 uncultured Porphyromonadaceae bacterium
CCCGCCATTGTCGGCTTTGCCTCATGCTCAAATACCACAGGCCAGATAGGCGGCGATCTCGTCACCGACGAGACCGAGGTGGTGATTGAAAACTCGTTTGCCGTGACCGGCCACTCTACGGCCTCGAACGTGCCGGTGCAGTCGCGCACCACCACCGAGATTCTCGGTGTCATCGACGCCAAGGGGTACGGCCGGTTCACGTCAGAGTTCGTGACGCAGTTCATCCCCGCATCGAAACTTGTCACCGAAGGGGTTACCATAAACGACATCGACTCGATACGCCTGATAATGGACCTCCCTGCCACCGACGGCTGGATCGGCGACTCGATTGTGCCGATGGGTCTGAAGGTCTACCGCCTGAACCGTCAGCTCCCCTCGCCGATATACTCCGATTTCGATCCAAAAGGGTATTACGACGAGTCGACCGGTCTGATCGGCTCGGAAGTGTATTCCGTAAACGTGCTTGAGAAACCCGATTCGATACAAAATCTCTCGTACCGCACAATAGCCGTGAAACTCCCCCTGAGCCTGGGCCGTGAGCTTTACCAGCTGTATCTCGACAATCCCGCGGCATATTCCACTCCGATGGAGTTCGCCAAATACTTCCCCGGCATCGCCGTGGTTAACTCGTTCGGTTCGGGGCGTCTGGTAAAGATCGGCATGACCACCATGTGCCTTTACTACCACACCGTCGAGACCGACGACGAGGGGAAGCAGAAGACCGTTAGCCACGAAGGCCCCTGGTATGCAGTGGCGCCCGAGATCGTGACCAACAACTGTTTCACCTACGACATGGCGCCCGAGCTGCAGGCTCGCATCGAGGCCGGCGACAACATAATCTGCGCCCCCGCAGGGCGTGACGTCGAACTCAAGTTTCCGGCGCGCGAGGTGCGTGACTACTATTACCGCAACTCCGGCTCGCTTTCGGTGATCAACACCCTCACGTTCACCATCCCCGCCGAAACAGTCACCAATACCTACGGCATCACGCCGCCCCCCACGCTTCTGCTCGTGCTCTCGAAAGACCGCGACAAGTTCTTCGCCGACAACAAGACCCCCGACAACGTGACCTCGTTCTACGCGAGCTACAACACCACCTCGCACCAGTATAGTTTTTCGGGGTTGCGCCCCTACCTGCTCGACCTGCTCGACCGCTACGGACGCGAGGGTGACATTCCCGCCGAAGACTACACTTTCACCGCCGTGCCTGTGACCGTGACCACCGAGACCGCCGGCAGCAGCTACTACAGCCAGGGCACCACCTACGTCAGCTCGGTCACCCCCTACGTGCTCTCGCCCGTGATGGCCAACCTGCGCCTCGACAAGGCCGAGGTCACCCTCACATTCTCCAAACAGACAGTGCGCTGATTCCGCGCCCCCATACCGGCCGCCCCCGCTCATCGCGGGGGCGCCGTATTTCCCCCTGACCAATAAACCATTCTCTCCCCCACACACATTCCCTCTTGCTATTTTCCTCTTGCTATCATGAAATCGCTGAGATTCATCCTGCCGTTGCTCATGAGCCTGCTGGCTCTGGGTGGCAACGCCGCCGACAGCGGTAATTTCAACGCGCAGAACATCCGCGTGATGCGCGTCAACGAGGCCGGGCAGGACATGCTCGCCGTCTATTTCGACCTTACCGCCAACAACCATGCCGGCGACAACGTCGGCTTTGGCGCATATCTTTACACCACCTCTCCCTCAAACAGCATCAACGTATCTAAATTCACGAGTTTCAGGCCTTCATCAGCCATATTCTCGCGCACGAATTTCTGTCTGATGATTCCTTATTCACAGGTGCCGCAGTCGTATCATAGCGATAAACTGCATGTGCTCGTGGCGTCGTATTACGCCGTTCCTGACGGTGCCCCCTGGCAGCAGGACGGCTCGTGGTGGGGACCCTCGTTTACTATGTCGCAGATGCCTGTTACCTCGAATCCGCCGGTAATCAGCGGTGTGAATGATTATGATGTGCAGTATGTCGGGCAGGAGTACCGTCCGGCGTACGGAACCGCCGGGGCTGTTCTTGAAGTGGGCGTGAAAGTCACCGTGCGCAACCGTCCCGGCAAGCGGGGGTGTGTCGATGCTATTGTCTACCCTTGCGACGATAAAGGCCGTCTTTACAGCGACAAAGGGGAGTCTGTCTCACGGTTCGAATCGTTTGATGTGGAGGGGAGCCAGTATTCAACCGTATTGAAAATCCCCATTGATTGGAACAAGATTCCTGCCTCCGCCATGTCACGCAGGCTACATGTACTGCTTGCGCCGTTCGAGATGGCCAATGGCAAATGGGTACAGCAGGAGGGTACAATCTGGGCGCCTGAGTTTGTGCCGTCGCAGCTGGCTGGCGGCGTGACCCCTCCGCGACCCGTCTCAGGGTCGAAACCGGTGCTCGACTGGATAAACCTGCCGGCCATCACACCTGACCGTCAGCTCAAAATCAAGGTTGGCGTGACATCATCGTCGACGATCACCGCCACCAACGTGTTCGTGAACGGCACCGTGGTGCGCGGCGTCAAGTCGGTGACCAACGACGGTTACGACATGATGATCAACGAGACCGGTACTCTCGTCGAGGGTGACAACACCATAAGGGTGACCGTGACCAATGCCGCCGGCACCACGTCTGAGGAGCGCCATGTGACATATCAGCCGCGCAACCCCGCCCCGATAAAGAAGACCGAGCCTGTGAAGAATGTGGTTACCGACAATCTGAAACGTCTCGCCCTGGTTGTCGGCAATTCGCGCTATCCGGGTCAGGAGCTGGTGAACACCGTCAACGACGCCAACGCCATGCACCTTAAGCTGCGCTCGCTGGGCTTTGAGGTGATTTACGTCACCGAGGCCGACCGCCGCACCCTCGACCAGAAGATAAACGAGTTCGGCCAGCGCGCCCGCGGGTACGACGTGGCGCTGTTCTATTACGCCGGTCACGGCATCCAGTATCAGGGCGCCAACTACCTCATTCCCGTCGACGCCCAGATGGCCTCGGAAAGCGATATCGAGTATGAGTGCACCAACGTGAACCGCGTGCTCTCTAAACTCGACGAATCGGGGTGCAAGATGAAGATTATCGCTCTTGACGCCTGCCGCAACAACCCGTTCGAGCGTTCGTGGCATCGCGGCGCGGGCCGGGGGCGCGGCCTCTCGGCCATCAACGCTCCGGTCGGTACCTTCATCTCGTATGCCACGTCGCCGGGCACCACTGCCTCTGACGGCCAGACCGAACACAGTCCGTACACCGAGGCGCTGCTGTCGGTTCTCGATATCCCCGACCTCCCCATCGAGGCCGTGTTCAAGCGCGTGGCCACAAAAGTGTTCCAGACCACCAACCAGACCCAGACACCCTGGTACTCGAGCTCGCTGTTCGAGGGTGACTTCATCTTCAATCCGTCAAAATGAAACGTATAAGCCGCATATTGCTGACAGTGGTCGCCTTCATGGCGGGGG
>USKE01000241.1 GCA_900555165.1 uncultured Porphyromonadaceae bacterium
CCCTATCTGCGGGGCAGCAAGGCCTACGCCTTCGGAGGCGTACATGGTTTCGAACATGTCGGCCACAAGCTTCTTCAGTTCGGGATACTCGGGTGTGATGTCGTCAGATATTTCACGGAGCACAGGGTGTCCGTAAAGATAAACGGGGAGTTTCATATGTCGGATCAGGTTTTGTTTTGCTGTGATCGGTTGGTGAGATAATCGTTGAGGATGATGGTGGCGGAAATCTCGTCCACAATCTCTTTGTTTCGGCGGTCCATCTTTTTCATTCCGCCGTCGAGCATGGCGCGGTGGGCCAGGACGGATGTGAAACGCTCGTCGGAAAATTCAACGGGGATGTCGGGCACGGCCTTGCGCAGTCGCCCGATGCCGGGGCGGATGTAGCGCATGGATTCCGACTCTTCGCCGCGTACGGTGGTGGGATAGCCCACGATGATGCGCTCAACCTCCTCGCGTTTCACGTAGGCTGCGACGAACTCGGTCAGCCGCCCGGTTTCCACCGTCGTAAGTCCGTTGGCCACAATCTGCAGCGGGTCGGTCACGGCGATGCCGCAACGTTTCTTGCCGAAATCTATGGCCAGTATGCGTCCCATATTGTATGATTAGGTAACGATATGCCGGTTTTACAATCATCACGCTCCGGTCAACCCTGCTGTCAGACAGTAGGGATGCACCCCGGTGCATCCTGCTTTCCGGAAGGTATTCACCATTGATGTCAGGATGCACCGGGGTGCATCCCTACATTGTGAGCGGCCATCCTGTATATCATTGCCGGTGATTAAGCCGACAAAGATACTAAAAAAATCCAAGGGAGGCAAAACAGCGTGCCCCTCAGGGGTGTTATTATAATAAAGTTTCACCTTTGGGGGGCGCGCAGAACCCCGGACAGCAGGGACACACGGTTCATGCGCCGGGCAAGACTGCCGTAATCCATGGTTTTACGCCGCCCCTCAGCAATTATTTATGAGATATGTCACAGAAAGAAAACGAGCGTCTTATCGAGCGCGAACAGGCAAGTGATGTCAATGACCGCCTCCGCCGCGAGGTCAGGAAAGAGAAGAAACGCAACATGGGCAAGATGTGGCTCTATATCGGCGTGGCCGTTCTGATTCTCCTGCTCATACTCTGGCTCACCATCGCCGATTTCTGGGGCGACACCGATGTCGCCGCCGATTTCATCCGGCCCATGTTCTGAGCATAAACACCACACCTGCATATACACTAATATTGTATATGCACAATAAAGGCGTATAACAACTCACGGCGCCCCTGTCATGACTGTCATGGCAGGGGCGCCGTTGTAATTTACCCATTTTTAAGTATTGCGGGCAAAGGGTCGGCGGCAGTAATTTTGCAGTCGAAATCACAAATCAAATCAATGGAAAAATGAAGAAATATCTCATTCTGTTGGCCATGATGTTCATAGGGAATGTGGTGCGCGCCGACAATCCGGCGCTCAGGCTCAATCTCGAAGGAGGCACCACAGCAACCTACATCCTGGCGTCGAAACCCGTTGTCACGTACGGAGACGGAAACGTGAAAATAAAGACCGAGAGTCTTGAGGACACCTATGGTCTGGGCGAAGTGAAATCATTCGCTTTCGTGAATGACGTTACCTCGCTCTCGTCGGCCGGTGACGGGGATGTCACATACCGTTTCAGCAACAATCTGTTTACCTGCGACGGTCATGACATAAGCGTATATGACCTCTCGGGCACCCTTGTGGCCAGAGGGAAAAACGAAGTCTCGCTTGCAACGCTCGGCAATGGCATCTATGTGGTAAGCGTAGCAGGACGCTCCGTGAAAATATTCAAGAACTGACAAAACCGTAACAACAACATGAAGAAAATATACACCGCAATAGCAGCCCTCTCTCTCGCAACATCAGTAATGGCACAGATCCCCGTCATGCACATCGAGCTTAATGACGGTTCGGTGCAGACATTCAGGATCGCCGACATCCGCGAAATGACTTTCGGCGAAGAAGATGAGTCCTCGCTCGCCGAAAAGATCGCCGGCGAGTACACCGGTGCCAACACCATGGCCGTGGGCACGCTCGCAACCTATACGGTGTTGTTACGGACGGGGGGAAAAAAAACCGGGTGCCCCCCGCCAATGAAGACGGCACCGTCAATTTCACCTATCCACAGTACGAGGTGCCCGAAACCCTAATGGGCAATCTCACACTCGGCACGCTCACCATCAGCGATATACCGTATGTCGAGAGCGAGAACGCCTTTTATGTCGACTACAGCGACGCAGGGCTGCAACAGCACTTTACCTGCGTGACGCCTCAGGGAACCACCTCGATGGATTCTGATTACGTGCTCGGCGCCGGCAGCACCATCCGCATCGAGATTACCGACGGGGGAATCAAGGTCTCCAACCCGTTCAAGCTCGGGTCGATGCCTTTCCCTCTGACCGCCACTTTCGAGGGTAGCAAATGAAACACGCGCACGGCACGTTACATGGAATAATGACGTCGGTTGCGATGGCGATGCTCGCGGTAGTGTCGCCATCGTGCGACGGCATATTCAACAGTATCTACGACGAGGCGCCCGAAGAGGTGAAAACCACCGTGGCCGGGCAGCTGTATGTCGATGCCTCTGACTGGGGCGTATGGCATTACATAGACCTGAAAGCTGTAGGTGACGCCGTGGCGGCCGATCCGTCGTTCGACCCCTCGTCGCTCTGGCAATCTGCCGCAATTCCACTTGAGCCGACGGATGCCGCCGGTACCGAAAATCCGTATACCGGAATATATACATATTGGTACGATGTGTTCGGCGAGGGGATAGGCCGGAACGAGTTCCGCGACTTCTATCACACCGCCGCGCAGCCCGAGCCTGACGACTGGACTTTCGCCGTGCACCGCAACAACGTGCGCACAAACGGAGGCGCCGTGGCCCGCACTGAATTCCGCTCTTTAGACGAACTGCCGGCCGATGCCCGTGAACTCCGGACCCTTGAGTTTGTGGCCGACGAATGGAACGAGAAGGATGTGTGGTCTATCCAGGAACGGATGCTGCTTGGACTCATCGGCAATCAGGGGATAGAAATCAACAATGTGCTGTCGTCATGGCTGACCATAGATATACCGCCGATGCCACCGGCCTTCACGCATGACGGCCGCGTGTTCATCCTGCGTCTGGCCGACGGCTCGCTGGCGGCTCTCAGGCTTGTTGACTACCAGAGCGCTACCGGCACGAAATGCTGTCTCACCATTGATTACAGATACCCCTTATGAGATTTGACGTCAGATATATGATTGCCGCCGCACTGTGCGCGCACTGCATGGTGTTTGCGGCTCCGGCTCATGCCGGTGAGGGCAGTGTCGCTGAACCTGCTGACACCGTCGGCATGTATGACCCCTGGATTGACCTGAACGAGATTGTGGTGACGGCTACCCGCGCGCCGAGGGCCCTCAAG
>USKE01000242.1 GCA_900555165.1 uncultured Porphyromonadaceae bacterium
CACGACCTTGGGGGTGCCGGGGGCCGCGGGTGTCGAGCAAAGCCGCCATGTCGTCGCGGTTTCCGCGGGCTATTTTGCCGATGAAACCGGGCTTGTACATGGCCCCGGCCTGCCAGCGCGCCAGTTGTTCGAGCTGTGCCATCATGGCGGGTGAGGCCGCGATGTCGGCCAGTGGCGTGCGCGGAACAGCCACGGTATCGGCTGAGTCATATACAGCACCGTTCACGGTTATGCGGGCGAGTTTCGGGCAGTTCGGATTCTCTACAAGTCCGTGCCCGAACACCAGGCCGTTGAACTGTATCTCCTCAAGTTCCGGACAGCTGTCGGCAAAGACAGTTCCGCCGGTGCTGAGTATCGGCCCGTTGAAGATTACACGTTTCAGCCGCGGGCAGTTCTCAATCTGGTAGCCGTCGATATGGCCTATCATCCCGTCGAAGACAATCTCTTCGATGTCGGGCGTGTTCTGCCGGAAGGCTCCGCTGCGCATATAGCCCATATCGCCGTAACGCACATGTTTTACAGCGGGCAATACATAATATGTGGGCGACAGTCCGTCGGCCATTGCCGGCAAGCTCAGGTCGGTGACCAGTGAGTCAAAGGCTATGGCCATATTGTCGAGGCACACCCCTTCGGGTATGTTGATTTGCGTCAGTGCCGTGTGCCAGAGTGCGTAAGGGGCGATGGAGTCCATCCCAGACGGGAAACGCAGATATTCGACCGGTACCTCATAAAATATGGAGCGTGGCAGGGTGCGCGCTCCGCCTGCGTGGTTCTTCTCGGCCAGGAAATAAGACTGGACGCCGCTGTTCTCGAATGTCACGTCATGGAGGTCAAGGCGCTTGACAACAGCTGGGACCGTATTCCCGGCGGTGTCGCGCCCCATTATCAGTCGCAGATGGCGTATGTCGGTATTGTTTAGTGTGCCCGCCAGGGCGAGCGTGTCGCCCGGGGCGAAACTGTCAAGGTCGAACCGGCTCTCGAATGTGCCCGGGGTAACATCGACCCGGTGTACTTTTGCGGGAGCGAAAAAAGTGGCGCTGACGGCCATAGTCATGGCCACGGCCAGCATACCTGCGTTGATTCTTTTCATTGCGTCAGGAAATTTTGAATTATGACAGCGGCAAATTTAATCAAATAAACGGTATGTCGGGGTATATGCAGGGAATTTATTTCAAAGACATTTTAGTTAATTTTAGTGATTGTTTTTATGGGCGCCAAAACGAAAAGTACAAAGCGTGATTGAAGGCAAGGTGTTGTTAGTAATTGGAGTTCAATGAGTTATGTGGTAGTTTGGGTAAAGTGCGTGCAAAACGAAAAGTACAAAAAGGTTTACACGGGTTTAATTGGGGTTTACATGGAGGGGGATATGGCCGCATAAAAGTTTACACCGGATTTAATTGTAGGTGGCATGGGTTTACATGAAGGACTCCAGAGGGCGTAAACCGCGTTTCTGCGGCATTTTTGTAGTTCTGGCGGTGGATAACAGGGAGGGGTGTGGAGTAACTAAATGGGTTGAAATCAAAGCGTTTGCGGGCGTTCGATAGGTAATAGCCATGCGCGACGTAGCAATGGTGCGTCGTAGCGTGGCTATAGGCTATCAAACGCCGTTCGAGCGATGTTCAGCCACCGATTAAACGCCGTTTGAAACTCCGCCCCTGACAGATCCAGCAAAAAAGCGCACCCGTCGTCCACATCAGAAAATTTGCTAAAAACCTCGTTGCACATAGGCTTGGGCTTAGTGTTGGACATAGTTTTCGGTATCACAAAACGGCGATAAACACCCCTATACAGCCATCGATGTCACCACCACGCTTTACGGTTCCACCTCGTACCGCGGACTCACCGCCAAGCAGGTGCTTTCGGGGTGGCTGTTCTGGTACGACGAGTGGCTCCGCGACTATGATACCTCGCATCCCGCGCTCACAACTGAAAAAGAGCGCAAGAAGGATGCCGAGCGCCGCGCCCCCCTGATGTGCGGCGCCCTTCTGCTTGTGGGCGCCATGGCGGCGATGGTGGCGGCGATCTCGTCAAAGCCGCGGCTCTTTTTGGGGCTGACGTTCAGCTCGATGACCGCCTCCACGCGGTTCACCTTGCAGCCCAAGTTCACGACCGTGTAGCCGAAGAGGACCCTACCCACGGTTGCCCTCGTAAGTGGGAGACGGCCGATTCCCCATGCCGCCCAGCTCGTAGAGCACCAGCGCCGGGGCCACGATGCCGGCGGTCTCGGTGCGCAGGATGGACGGGCCCAGGGTCACGAGGCGCGCGCGGGCGTTGCAGCCGAGAAAGCAGCGCACCTCCTCCTCGGCGAGGCCCCCCTCAGGGCCCACGACCACGGCGATGCGGGCGTCAGCGGCCGGCGTGCACGTCGCGAGGAGCGCATCGTGCACGGCTTCGCTCAGACTCGCTGTCTCGGGCGCCTCTTCCCAGCACACGAGCACGGCCGTCGCCTGGCCGAGCATCGCGGCCGCCTCGCGCACGGAGACGGGCTCGACGACCTCCGGCACCCGGGCCTGCCCCGATTGCATGGCTGCGTTTTTGGCGATGGCCCGCCACCGCTCCGTCTTCGCAGCCGCCTTCTTGCCGTCCAGCTTCACGATGGAGCGGGCGCAGGCAAGGGGGACGAAGGCCGCCACGCCTACCTCGGTGGCATGGCGGATGACGGTCTCCATCTTGTCGCCCTTGGCCAGGCCCTGCAGCAGAATCACTTGCGGGCCGGCCTCGCTCGCGTCTTCATGACGCGCAATGGACACGAGCGGCAGCTCGTCCGCAAAATCGACGATCTCGCATTCGAAGTAATCCTGGTCGGCGTCGATCACCGCGATGTGCTCCCCCGTCGTCAGCCGGAGCACCCGCGCGTGCTTCGCGTCGTCGAGTGCCAGGCGCAGCGGGAACACTGCCTCCGTTTCGGCAGCGAGCACTTGGTTTTCCAGGAAGAAGCGCGGCAACGACATGATCAGTAGTCCTACTCGAAAATGTCGCGGAGCTTCTGCAAGGGCGAGCGCTTCTCCTCGTTCACGTCCTCGCCCATCTCCTCGGCCAGCTCCTCCAAAAGCTCGCGCTCGCGCTTGGAGAGCTTCTTCGGCACCTCCACGGCGATGTGCGCGAACAAATCGCCGCGAGCGTCGCTTTTCAGGCGCGGCATGCCGAAGCCCTTCACGCGCACGATCTGGTCGTTCTGGCAGCCCTCGGGGATGGCAACCGTGACCTTCTCGTCCTCGTAGATGCCGTCGATTTCGATATCGGCGCCGAGCGCCGCCTGCACCATGGGAACCACGAGCTTGCAGTGCAGGTTGTCGCCGTCGCGCTCGAAGAACTCGTCGGGGGCGATGCGCACGGTGACGATGAGGTCGCCGGCCGGCGCACCCTGCATGCCCGCTTCGCCGAAGCCGTGGATGGGCAGCCGCTGGGCGGCGCGGGAGCGCCGTGTCC
>USKE01000243.1 GCA_900555165.1 uncultured Porphyromonadaceae bacterium
GGCTGGCGCTGATAAACCGGGGCTATAACGACGCCACGGTCGAGGTAGACACCGTGCCGCGCGGCGACCGCAAGATGCAGGTCAGCTATCATCTCAGGCCGGGACGCCCGTTCGTGGTCGAGACAGTAGGCTATGAATTCGACGACCCAGAACTGGGACAGCTCATCATGGCCGACACGGCGCTGTTCCCCGTCACCGTCGGCGGCAACCTTGACCGCAACGTGCTCGACGCCCAGCGCGCCCTGGTGGTGGAGCGTCTGCGCGACCACGGCTATTTCGCTTTCACGAAAGAATACATCTCGTTCACGGCCGACACCGTGGCCACCGACCGGGGCGTGGCCCTGACCATGAAGGTGCGCAATCCGGCGCCCGGCGACTCGGCCGTCACCGTCACAGGGCGCCACATGCAGTACCGCTGGCGCAACGTGTATCTGGTGCCCGACTTCTCGCCCGACGACAACACCGGCGCGTACTCTTTCGAGGCCCGCGACACCGTTACCCGCGACGGACTGCGAATACTCTACGGCAAAGACCGTTACCTGCGCCCCGGCGCCCTCAGCGAACAGTGTTTCATACGACCCGGCGAAATCTACACCACCGCCTCGATAGACCGCACCTACGAGGCCATGAACCGCCTGGCCATACTGCGTTACGTCAACATCATAACGCGCCCGGCCGGCACCGACTCTACAGCCAACCTTCTCGACGCTTTCATACTGCTGAGCCGCAACAAGAAACAGAATATCACCCTTGAGCTTGAGGGCACCAATTCTGAGGGCGACCTCGGTGTCGGCGGCGCCGTCACCTACACCAACCGCAACCTCTCGCACCGCGGCGAAGTGCTGACAGCCAAGGTACGCGGCGCCTACGAGAGTCTGTCGGGCAACCTCGACGGTCTCATAAACGACCGTTACACCGAGATTGCCGGCGAGGTGGGCATAACATTCCCCAAGTTCGAGGCACCTTTCCTGAGCCGTTCGTTCAAGAACCGCATGCGCGCATCGACAGAATTCGCCGTCACGTTCATGCGCCAGGAGCGCCCCGAGTACACGCGCATCATCGCCGGCGCCGCCTGGAAGTACAAATGGGCCAACCGGCAGAACACCACCCGCCGCACATTCGACCTGATAGACCTGAATCTGGTGAACCTGCCGCGCTCCACTCAGGACTTCATAGACAACATTGCGCCCGACAACCCTCTGCTGCGCTACAGCTACGAAGACCACCTGATCATGCGCATGGGCTACACCTGGTACCACACCAACCGCCGTCCAGCCTCGTCGGGTCCCGAACGGCACGAGCGCCAGACAAACACCTACACGGTCAGGGCCTCGGGCGAAATCGCGGGCAACCTGCTCTATGCGATCTCGAAAATCGCCGGACTCAGGAAGAGCAACGGCGCCTACAAAGTCTTCGGCACACAGTTCGCCCAGTATATCAAGGGTGAGATTGACTACACAATCAACCACGCCTTCTCGCCGCGCAACTCGCTGGCGTTCCATGCCGGGTTCGGTATCGGCTACCCCTACGGCAACTCTACGATGATTCCGTTCGAGAAACGTTTCTATGCCGGGGGCGCAAACGGCGTGCGCGGCTGGAGCGTGCGCACACTCGGCCCGGGCGCCTACAATGCGCGCAATTCGGTGACGGACTTCATAAACCAGTGCGGCGACATCTCGCTGATTCTCAACCTCGAGTACCGCAATAAGCTTTTCTGGGTGTTCGAGGGAGCCATCTTCGTCGACGCCGGAAACATCTGGACTATCAAGAATTATCCCAACCAGCCCGGCGGCCTGTTCACTTTCAGGCGTTTCGCCAAAGAAATCGCGGCGGCCTACGGCATCGGCCTGCGCATGGACTTCACCTACTTCCTGCTCCGTTTCGACCTCGGTTTCAAGGCGCACAACCCTGCCGCCGACCAGGAGCCGTGGCCCATCATCCACCCCAACTGGCACCGCGACGCCACCTTCCACTTCTCGGTGGGCTATCCGTTCTGAACCCTGCAGACGCCCGCGGCGTTCATCATAATCAACAGCCATACAAGTCATGAAACAGCTCGTTATATTCGACCTTGACGGCACTCTGCTCAACACAATCGCCGACCTCGGCGCAGCCGCCAACCACGCACTCGTACAGTGCGGATTCCCCACCCACCCAATTTCGGCATATCCGCGGTTTGTAGGTTCGGGCATAGCACGCCTGCTTGAGCGCGTGCTCCCCGAAAGCGCCCGCACCCCCGAGCGCGCCGTGACCATGCGCCGTTACTTCACCGAATATTACAACGCCCACATGGCTGACCAGACGGTGCCCTACGCCGGCATCCCGGAACTGCTGGCCGACCTCACGGCCCGCGGCATCAAGGTTGCCGTGGCATCGAACAAATACCAGTCGGCGGTCGAAGAACTTATCAACCACTATTTCCCACAGATAACGTTTGCCGCCGTAGAGGGGCAGAAAGAGGGTGTCCCTGTCAAGCCCGACCCGTCGATTGTGTTCGAGATCCTCGGGAAAGTCCCCACCCCGAAAACCGATGTGCTTTACGTGGGCGACTCAGGCATCGACATGGAGACCGCCCGTCGCGCCTGCGTGGAATCAGCAGGGGTCACCTGGGGGTTCCGCCCCGTGGCCGAACTGCGCGCCGCCTATGCCGACCACATCGTTGAAACCCCCGAATCGCTGCTGCGGCTGGCACTCTGAGCAACCGCCCGCGCGTGGTGTGCCGCATGTGATTTATGTGACGTATGTCACTTATGTAACTTATGTGAAACCAAACAATAACCCTGCCACATACGTCACATAAGTTACATAAGTTACATAAGTCACATAAGTTACATAAGTTACATAAATCACATACGCCACACCCCCACAAAACAAGAGCCGTGTCACGTCCGTGACACGGCTCCCCTGTGTTTTCAAAGCGGGGCCTGATTACTTGCCGAAGTAGCGCTGGTAAAGACCGGCGAAACCGCGGCCGTGACGGGCCTCGTCCTTGGCCATCTCATGCACAGTGTCGTGGATGGCATCGAGACCGGCCTTCTTGGCGTTGGCGGCGATGCGCATCTTGTCGGCGTTGGCCTTCGCGCCCTCGTAGGCCACGGTCAGCCCCTCGGCGCGCCCGGCCAGCTCTTGCTTCTTCGCAAGGAACACGCGAGCGTCGGCCTCATTGCCAGCGGCGAGCGCCTTGCGGGCCAGCTCCTCGTACTTCTCCGTCTCCTCACGGTTCTCGTCGACGAGCCTCTTGCAGCGCTTTTCCTCGGCCATGACGCCGGCAGTGGCCTCGCGCACCTCGGCGAGCGACTCGGTCATCTCACGCAGGTACTGGTCGACCATCTTCTCGGGATCTTCCGCCTTGTCCAGAAGCTCGTTGATGTTCGCCTTCACGATGGAAGTGAAGCGATCGAGGATTCCCATGTCAGTCT
>USKE01000244.1 GCA_900555165.1 uncultured Porphyromonadaceae bacterium
GTTGTCGGGCGACGAGGCCCGAAAGGGAGACGGCAGCCACGGCGTCACCACCGACGACTTCACGCAGCGCAACCTGCATGTCACCAAAGGGCATCCGCTGCCCGACATCACCGCCGGGGCGGCCTGGGGCGACCGTTTCTTTGCCGGGCGCCTCGGACTGATCGGCGCAGTGACATACCAGAACCTCTGCCGCGGTAAGAACAGCGACTGGTACTACCGCCCGGCCTACGCGCAGTATGGCGTGGAGCGGCGCGAATACTCGGAACGGCGCCAGCGTCTGGCCGTTCATGTCAAGCCCGACTTCAGGATAGCCCCGGGACACACACTGTCGTGGTACAACAGTCTGCTCGACATGCGCGATACCCAGGTGCGCGTGGCTGTCGACGACCGCACCGCCGCCGTGCGCCTGAAATGGAACCGGCAGAGCATCGTCACCTCAACCCTGGCCGGGCAGCACCTCATGGCCGATGACAGGCTCAGCGTCAACTGGCGCGCACAGTGGGCGCATGCCCGCAGCGAGACACCCGACAATGCCGAGGTTAATATGCAGGGCACCCACCTGGCCACGAGCAATGCCGCCGTAAGGCGGTGGGAGCACAACTCGGACCGCGACCTCTCGGCATGCGTCGGCATCGGCTGGCATTTCTCGAACGGCGATGTGTCATGGAAATTCGCGGCCGGAGGGATGTACCGAGACAAGAAACGCTCGAGTTTCTTCAACGAATATACCTTCGACTCGGCCACCGGGGCGGGCGACGTGCAGGTATTCGGCCGCGACTGGACCAACTTCGACGGCATAGCCATCACACCGCGCCGGTTCGGCAATATCGGCGACCCGCTCAACTATGACGCCACCGAGCGCGTGGGCGCCGGATACGTTACGGCCCGGTTCGAGATGCCGGGATGGCAGGCCATCGCCGGGCTGCGCCTGGAACACACCGACCAGGGATATACCCTGCTCTTTCCGCGCGACGCCGACCCCGAGGGGCGGCAGCGGTATGCCGACTGGCTCCCCGACCTGCACCTGCGGCACGCCCTGCGCGAGGGGATGGACCTGCACCTGTCGTACGCACGCGCCATAAACCGACCCAGTTTCTTCGAGATAGTGCCATATACCATCATCAACGAGGAATACAAGGAGAAAGGAAACCCGCACCTGCGCCATACCGTGGCCGACAACATCGACCTGCGGTGGGAGTATTTTCCCGGCGCCGCCGAGCAGCTCATGGCCGGTATCTTCTACAAACATATCAAGGATCCCATAGAATACGGCCTGATAAACGAGGGGCAGGACACCTACTACATGCCCCGCAACCTCGGGAACGCCTCTAACATGGGCGTTGAGCTTGACGTGCTCAAATACTTCAGCCGGTTCGGCATAAAGGCCAACTACACCTTCACCCACTCGCGCATAGTGACCCGCAAACGGCTCATGCAGGGCAACGAGATTGTCAGCGTGCGCCAGAGCCGCCCCCTTTACGGACAGGCCGCGCACGTGGCCAACCTCTCGCTGCTTTACCGCGACAGCCGCCGCGGCATAGAGGCCCAGATCACGACCAGCTACATCGGCAAGCGCCTGTGCGACATCTCGAACTGGTATGACAACGACATCTGGGAAAACGACTATTTCAGGCTTGAGCTCTCGGCCGAGAAGTCATGGCCATGCGGCCTATCGGCCTTCATCAAGGCCACGAACCTGCTGAACCTGCCCATGATACGCTATTACCACCGCGGACCCCACACCGACCCCCTCACCGATGTGGAACGCACCCGCGGCAACGTCATCGAGCGCAAGGAGCGCTACGGCCAGACACTCATGGCCGGCCTGCGGTTCTCGCTCCGCTGATTCCCTCACATAAGTTACATAAGTCACATACATCACATAAGTTACATAAACCCCATCATAAACCCATCCACTATGCACCACAAACTGTTATTCTGCGCCATGACCTGCGCGCTCGTCTCTCTCGCCTCATGTGATTCAAACGACGGCCCCGACACGCCGCCCGTCCGCACCGAGACCTCCGAAACCCAGATCACCATGTCGGGCACGGTAAAAGCGGGCACCGTCATAAACCTTGACCGTCACCTCGTCATCCCCGAGGGGGAGAGCCTTACCCTGGAACCTGGCGTGACCGTGATTATCAGCGCCGACGGCGTGGGTGTGAACCATACCCCCGTGGAAATCATCGCCAAAGGAAACCTTTACTGCCTGGGAACTCCCGACCGGCAGGTGACATTTACTGTCGACCCCTCGCTCCACACGCCGGCCAACACTTTCAGCGGCCTGTGGGGAGGCATCGTGGCTACCGAGACCTGCGCCGAGATGGTGATTGACAACACCGTGATAGAATATACCGGCGGCCAGGTGACCGAAGGTTCTCCCGCCGCCACAGCCGGTATATACACCGCCGGCGACGACGCCTATCCACATATCACCACCACCAACACAGACGGGCGCTATGTAATCACCAATTCGACCCTGCGCTACGGCTGGAGCGACGGTATCTACCTCATGGGCGGCAACGCCATCATTGCCGGCAATATGTTCGCCGCCAACGGATTCAGCGGTGCCGAGGCAGTCAACATCAAGGCCGGCGTGAAGGCCGACATCGCGGGCAACGTAATGTTCAGCCCCAACACCAACGGACTGAAACTCTCGTCGTCAGGCCAGAGCGAAACACGCCGCCAGGCCATGGCCAACGCCTACAACAACACCATCGTGAACGCGGGCTGGCGCCGCGACGGCGAGAAAGGGGGCTGCATATATGTAGAGAAGAACTGCCTGGCCAACGTTGTAAACAACCTCATGGTAAACTGCAAATTCCGCGCCATGACACCGGCATACACCAATCCCGGCACACCCGACGGCGGCTTTGACGACAAATCGGTCATCGACTACAACTTCTATGCCTCGGGGGCGTCGAAGAGCGACATAGTCTTCCCCGAAGAGAGCAACGTGGCCTACGCCTGGCAAGGGTACACATTCGGCCACAAGAGCTACAACCCCGCCATCGACACGCACAGCCCCGTATCGGCAGCCGACCGCCTGCTTGACCCCATGTTCGTGGCCTACGACCTCAATGCCGTGCCTCTGACGGAATTCCTACCCTCCACAGACTGGGATTTCCACCTGCGCCCCGGCTCACCGGCCCTCAGCGGTGCCGCTCCGGCAACACTTTTCACCCCCTGGTTTGCATCAGGCCTTCAGGTAAACGGCACCACCTACACGTCGCCTGCGCTGATGCCCGTATTCGGCGCCTTCGGTACAAGATAAACAACTGTTTAAAATGACTTCCCGACTCATGAAAGCAAACAGAATCATAGCCCTGGCCATCGCTGTGGCGGGCCTATTAAACACAACCGCCGCCCGACCACCTGCAGTT
>USKE01000245.1 GCA_900555165.1 uncultured Porphyromonadaceae bacterium
AGCAACCCTTCCTCGGCCACCGCGCGCACGCCCATCCGGCTGCCACCCCGTAATTCATAATGCCGCAAAGCTGCGCCCACGGATAGGCGCAAACGGCGGCAATGCACCGGGCCCCGTTCCGGTGTAAAGGTTTAACAACAACCAACAGCTAACACACCAATGTTACAGCCCAAGAAAACAAAATTCCGCCGCGTGCAGAAAGGCCGTGCCAAAGGCAACGCGCAACGCGGCAACCAGCTTGCCTTCGGCTCCCTCGGCATCCAGACCCTTGAGGTTTCTGGGCTCGTTCGGTATCAAGACTCTTGAGTCGAAATGGATCACCGGCCGCCAGATCGAGGCAGCACGTATCGCCGTGACGCGCTACATGCAGCGTCAGGGTCAGCTCTGGATCCGCATCTTCCCCGATAAACCCATCACCAAGAAACCTCTTGACGTACGTATGGGTAAAGGTAAAGGTAACCCCGAAGGTTTCGTGGCCTCTGTGACCCCCGGCCGCATGATCATCGAGATTGACGGCGTTCCCTTCGATGTAGCCAAGGAGGCCCTCCGTCTCGGCGCCCAGAAACTTCCCGTCACCACAAAGTTCGTTGTGGCACGCGATTACGATCCCTCACTCAATGTCTAACCCCTGACGCTCAAAACAAGCTATGAAGAAAGAAGAAATCAAAGAGCTTTCCACGGCCGACCTGAAAGAGCGCCTGGAACTGATGGAGAAGGAATACCGCCAGCTCAAGATCAACCACGCCGTGTCGCCCGTCGACAACCCGGCAAAAATCACGCTCGACCGTAAAATGATCGCCCGCGTAAAAACCGAGCTCCGCGCTCGCGAACTCAACAACAAGTAACCCACGCCACAATCGAAATGGAAGAAAAGAGAAACCTACGTAAAGAGCGCATCGGCATCGTTTCGAGCAACAAAGGCGACAAGTCTATCACCGTGCTGGTCAAGTGGAAAGAGAAACACCCCATCTACGGCAAGTTCGTCAACAAGTCGAAAAAATACCACGCTCACGACGAGAACAACGAGTGCTCAGTCGGCGACAAGGTCCGCCTGATGGAAACACGCCCCCTGTCGAAGACAAAACGCTGGAGGTTAGTAGAAATCATCGAAAAAGTTAAGTAATCATGATACAGACCGAATCACGTTTAACAGTCGCCGACAACTCAGGCGCAAAGGAAGCTCTCTGCATCCACGTACTCGGTGGCACCGGTCGCCGCTACGCTTCGGTGGGCGACATCATCGTCGTTTCAGTAAAGAGCGTAATCCCCTCTTCAGACGTAAAGAAAGGCACTGTATCCAAGGCCGTGGTCGTACGCACAAAGAAGGAGATCCGTCGTCCCGACGGCTCGTACATCCGCTTTGACGACAACGCTTGCGTGCTGCTCAACAACGCCGGCGAGCTCCGCGGCACACGTATCTTCGGCCCCGTGGCCCGCGAACTCCGCGCCACAAACATGAAGATCGTGTCGCTCGCTCCCGAAGTACTCTAAAATCACTCAACCAAACCAAGAACCCACTTTATGAAACTTCATATCAAAAAGGGTGACACCGTAGCCGTCATCGCCGGCGAGGACCGTGGCAAGCAAGGTCGAGTGCTCAGTGTCGACGCCAAAAAGAACCGCGCCATCGTGGAAGGTGTCAACATCGTAAAGAAAAGCACCAAGCCTTCGGCCAAACACCCCCAGGGCGGCATCATCGAGATGGAAGCCCCCATCCACATGTCAAACATCAACCTGGTTGACCCCAAAACCGGTAAACCCACCCGCGTGAGCATTGCCCTCAACGACAAAGGTCAGAAAGTGCGCATCGCTAAAAAATCAGGAGAGGAGATCAAATAATGAGCCAGACTACCCTTAAAAAGAAATACGAGGAGACCATCGTCCCCGCCCTGACTAAGGAGTTCAGCTATACCACTCCCATGCAGGTGCCCCGCCTTGAGAAGATCGTCATCAACCAGGGTCTCGGCGAAGCCACCCAGGACAAGAAGATCATCGAGACCGCCATCAACGAGCTCACCGCCATCACAGGCCAGAAAGCCGTGCAGACCCTCTCGAAGAAAGATATCTCGAACTTCAAGGTACGTAAGAAAATGCCTATCGGTGTGCGCGTCACACTGCGTCGCGAGAAAATGTACGAGTTCCTCGAAAGACTCGTGCGCGTGGCTCTGCCCCGTATCCGCGACTTCAAAGGCATCGAGTCGAAACTCGACGGCCGCGGCAACTATACCCTCGGCATCACCGAGCAGATCATCTTCCCCGAGATCAACATCGACTCTATCTCGAAACTCATGGGCATGAACATCACCTTCGTTACATCGGCCAACACCGATGAAGAGGGTTTCGCTCTGCTCAAGCACTTCGGCCTCCCCTTCAAGAAATAAATTCCTGAAAGGGAAACGCTGAAAGATACCGCAAAGCGGTGTGGACAGCCGGTCAGCCCGGTGTTCCACACCGCTTTCCGTATAATGTGTCAGTCGTCGTCATCGTCGTGATGGCGGTGTTTCTTGTGGCCGTGGCTCTTGTGATGGTGCTTGACGGCCTTCTCGTAGCGCTTGCGGGCCTTTTTCTGCTGTTTGCGCAGGTGCTTGTAGTGGTCCTCCATATCTTCGAGATAATCCTCGTAGTCGTCATCGTCAAAGTCCGGGTGATGACGCGGCGGGGGAGGGGGTGCCGGCGCCCCGAAGTAGAACACGATGCCGCTGCCGCCCCAGCCTACGGGACGGTAATAGCGGGTGGCCACATAGCGGTCCCACTGCTGCCGGCGCATGATGTTGCGCAGGCGCCGGTTGCGTGCCTTCCAGCCGTGCGAATACAGGTCGCCGTAGCTGTTGAGACCCATGATGTAGTCGAGATTGGCCATATACACCTCCTGGCGGTACTGCTCGGGCAGAGCCAGGTCGGCAATCATCATTGTGGTGAGATAAGTGGCGCGACGCGCAGCCTCGTCGGGGCTGAGTGCCCGCGACGGAGCTGCTATGGCCAGTGCGGCCGCCAGGGCCAGTATTATACGTTTCATAATAGCGGTGGATTGCGGAATGGAGTGATGTAGTGTAAGCTCTCTGCTGTTAGAACACCGCGACGCCGCGGATGGTTTACCTGTCGCGTCCGCGGCGCCGGGCGACGCTGAACTGCTGACTCACACCGCTGACTCACACCGCTGTGCCACACCGCTGACCCACAAAACTTTTTTTGAAAATCATTGGTGTCCGGTAAACGCGTTCTATACATTGATTGCTACTGATGTCGCGAAGCATAAGCCGCATAGCGGCGCAAGAATCCAGGCCACTGCGAGCGCGCCGTAGGTGCGCGCAGCTGTGGTTATTTAATCTATAAAATCCTTCAAAAAAGCGTAATATCCTAAGATCCGAGACGAAAATGTCGC
>USKE01000246.1 GCA_900555165.1 uncultured Porphyromonadaceae bacterium
CACCGACCCCCTGCTGCAGGACTACATCTCACGCGCCCTGGCCAACAACGTGAACCTTGAGAACGCCCGCGTGAACGTGGAGGTCGCCAAGGCCAACCTGCTCGGCGCCAAACTGGCTTACCTCCCCTCGCTGGCCCTCACCCCCAACGGCGCAGGCGCTAAATACAACCTGGATGGCCCCGCCGGCAAGATGACCTGGACATACTCCATCCCCATGGCAGCCTCGTGGGAGATCGATGTATTCGGCAAGCTCCTCAACGGCAAGCGCGCCGCGCAGACCGCCGTCTACCTCCAGGAAGACTATGCACAGGCCGTGCGCTCGCAGATCATCGGCGGCGTGGCATCGTGCTACTACGGCATAGCCATCCTCGAGTCACAGCTCGAACTCTCGCGCCAGACAGCCGAGATATGGAAATCGAGCGTGCAGACAATGCGCGACTTCAAGGAGACCGGCCGCGTCACCGAGGCCGCTGTCGTTCAGTCAGAGGCACAGTATTATTCGATTCTCGGATCAATCTACGACCTTGAGACAGCCCTCGACGCCGCCAACAATTCGCTGTCGCTCCTGCTCAACGAGGCACCCCAGACCTGGCAGGTACCCGCCACGGCACGCCTCGACATCCCCGCCATCCTGCGCGACGGCATCTCGATGCGCGAGATCGCACAGCGTCCCGACGTCCGCGTGGCCGAGCAGCAGCTGGCCGCCGCCTACTACACCACAAACTCGGCGCGCGCCGCATTCTACCCCGGCCTCACAATCTCGGCACAGGGCGGATTCACCAACCTGCTGGGCTCGTTCATCAAGAACCCCGGCGACTGGTTCATCCAGCTGGCCGGTTCGCTGACCGCTCCGCTTTTCTCGCGCGGTCAGAACATCGCGCGCCTCAAGGCTGCCAAGCTCCAGCAGGAACAGTCGCTCAACAACTTCAAATACACCCTGCTCAGCGCCTCGGCCGAAATCAACGACGCTCTCGTTTCGTTCGCAAACAACACCGAGAAATCGAAGATGCTCGCCCTGCAGACCGAGAAACTCCAGCAGGCCGTGGAGTACACCAACCTCCTGATGGCGCACGACACATCCACGACCTACCTCGAGGTCCTGAACTCGCAGAGCTCACTGCTTTCGGCCCAGATGAACAGCCTCAACACCGAGCTGAGCCGCATCCAGGATCTGATCAAGCTCTATCAGGCTCTCGGCGGCGGCCGCTAAAACCTTAAAAACCAAAATGTCATGATCAGCCAATTAGCCTACATCGACCCCTCGGCAAAAATTGCCGACAACGTCAAGATACACCCGTTCGCCTTTATCGACAAGGATGTCGAAATCGCCGAGGGGTGCGAGATATTCCCCTATGCCTCGATAATGCGCGGCACGCGCATGGGGCGCAACTGCCGCGTGTTCCAGGGCGCCATCGTAGGTGCCGAACCCCAGGATTTCCGCTGGAAAGGTGGATTCACCTACTGCCACATCGGCGACAACGTCACCATCCGTGAGCATGTGATCATAAACCGCGGCATACGTCCCGAAGAGCAGGGCACCGTTATCGGTTCCGACTCGTTCATCATGGCCAACGCACATGTGGGCCACGACACCGTGGTGGTGGGCAAAGCCGTGCTCGGCAACGGCGTGACCGTGGCCGGCGACTGCCACATCGACGCCTGCTCGATACTGTCGTCAAACGTCATCGTGCACGAGAAATCAAAGGTAGGCAAATGGGTGCTGGTCAAAGGCGGATGCCGCATCTCGGGCAACGTGCCCCCGTTCGTCATCCTGGCCCACAACCCCGCCGCCTACTTCGGCGTCAACGCCATCGTGATGAAGAAACACGGGTTCACCGAACCCCAGATCGACGATATCGCCAAAGCCTACCGCAACGTCTACCAGACCGGCATCTCGGTGTTCAACGCCCTGCGCCGCATCGAGGCCGACATCGCCCCCTCCGAGATCCGTTCAGACATCGTGAACTTCATCACCGGCAACGACCTCCGCATCGTCGGCGTGCCCACCGACATGCTCGACTGAGCCTCAGCGCCAATCGTTAACGTTAACACTCTATTTTAACACCCCGCGCCCTCAACCAACTCACGGCGCGGGGCGTTCTTTTTATATAATTATAGGAACACACGTAAGCCGGGATAATAAATCCCCTTCGCGGCGTTGGAAGCGACGCCGGGCACCCCAGCACAGACGCCCCGGGTTCAAGCGCAGAACCCGGGGCGTCTGCCTGTCTGCAAACGTTACTTTACACATGGCACAACAGGTGCGTGTGGCGCAGTTTTGCGCGCCATTATCTTCATTATCTTTTTGCGTTTTTGCTGTTTATGCACCGCGGGCAATGGTGCATAGTGGGCTTTCGGTTGTGTTATCGGCCGAGCTCGGCCGATAACCGGAACAGGGGCACCGTTATGTGAAGGAAAGGAGAGGGAAAAGAAAAGAAGAAAAGGGAAAGAGAGGAAAAAGGGAAAGAACTGGGGAAACGTGCCGCCAGGGGCCGGCGTGCCAGCGCGATTAGCGAATGTGGTGGGGAAGGGTGGGGGCGATGACCATTGAGAGCTCCACCAGGCCGGCGATTTGGCCGTCGCGGCGCCAGGGGGTCTGGTAAATCATTTTGTGGAGGCCGTTTTTCTCAATGGTGTAGGCGTTTGACTCGCCGGTGGCGAGGAGATGACGTATCTTGGCCTGCGACTCGGGTGAGTGGCATTCGAAAAGGTTCTTGCCGATCAGCGGGCCATGCGAGGCGAAGGTTTCGCGCGAGCGGCGGTTCATGTAAAGGATTACGCCGTCGGCGTCGCAGATTGTTACGGCGCAGTTCACGCCTTCGGCCCAGTCTGGGGTGAGGCCATCGCAGAGGAAGTTTGCTGTTTGCATATCAGAGGCGGTGGGGGGATGTAACTTATGTGGTTTATGTAACGAATGTGACTTATGTGGCTTAGGTGACGGATGTGGCTTATGTGGCGCAAATTTACGGAAAAAAGCGATGCGCCGCAGACGGCACACCGCTTTTTTCTATTGAGTGGGTTTAATGGGGCTTATTAACAGATATGCAGGGGCGCCCCTGGGGTCAGCGAACCAGGAGCTTGTAGCTGTTGGGGCCGACGGTGAGCAGGGCAACGCCGACAGGAACGGGGATTGCCTGGGGGTCGGTGCAGACCGTAGTGGCCACAAGGCGTCCTGCGCTGTCATAGAGGGCCGCTGTGAGGCTTTCGGCACCGCTGATGAGGATGGTGTTGTCAACAACCCTGACGTCGATTCCGGAGCCTGCGATAGGGTCGATTGACGAGGTCACGATCTGCACCTCGTTGGATAGGCGCGACTCGCCGAGGTCGAGGATGGTCGACACTGCATAGCGGCAC
>USKE01000247.1 GCA_900555165.1 uncultured Porphyromonadaceae bacterium
ACTGCACGTAGATGTCTTCGTCGGCCTCCCACGAGCTGCCGAATATCATGCGCATAGGGGCGTCTTTGCCGAACCCGGGGAATCCGGGGATGTCTACGCGCGAGCGCATCACGTCGGTTACGCGGTCAAAACGGGTGTCGCCCGCCACGGTCACGCGGTTGATGCCTATGCCGGCCAGGAGGCGGCGCGAACGCTCGTCCTGCACATAGAGGCGTGTGAAGTTGCCAAGCATGCGACGGAACATGGCGCCGCTACGGCGGAAGAACCGCTGTCCGGGTCTGAAGATGGCCGAAATGATGTATGTGGGGATGCCGCGGCGGTGCAGTTCCTCAAGGTAGTTGCCCCAGAACTCATATTTAATGAATATGGCCATGGAGGGCTGTGCCAGGTCGAGGAAACGGCGCACCTTGGCCGGACGGTCGAAGGGGAGGTACACCACGGCGTCGACCCACGGAAAGTTCTTGCGTACCTCATAGCCCGACGGTGAGAAGAAACTCAGCAGTATGGGCCGGTCTGGGTGCTCGCGCCTGAGACGTTCAATCATGGGACGTCCCTGCTCGAACTCGCCGAGCGACGAGGCGTGGAACCATATCGCCCCCGGTTTCCGCGCCAGCTTGCGGCGCAGCAGGGTGGGGGTGTGGTGCTGGCCCTGAATCATCTTGCGGGCTTTGGCACCGCGCAACGACGCGGTGCGCACTGCCAGTTCGTAGAGCGCTATGCCGAGATTGTAGAGTGGATTCACTGTAGCAGTGGGTGTTTCGTGGCTGTCAGGTCTTGTGTGATGAGGTTGAGCGGGCATGACGCCCGGGCGTCATGCCTGGGCGGGAACCTCGATGTTCTCGATGGCGCGGCGTATGCGGCGTACCGTTTCGTCGCGGCCGATAAGCTCGGTTATCTCGAACATGTGCGGCCCCTTGCACTGGCCCACAACGGCCAGACGGAATGCGTTCATCACATTGCCCAGATGGTAGCCTTTTTCGGCGATCCATCCGAGTATCACCGGCTCTGCTGCAGTGGCGCTGAAGTCGGGGAGTGCCTCAAGCTGGCCGATAAGCTCGCCCATCTGTGCCGGGGTCTCAGGTTTCCAGCGTTTGCGCACATCTTTTTCCTCGTAGCTTTCGGGGGCCTTGAAGAAGAAACGCGCCTGATCCCACAGGTCTGAGAGCAGGGTGGCACGGCTTTTGAGCATGTCGAGGGCGCGGGCCTTGTACTGCTCGGTGAAAGCGGCTGGGTCAACACCGTCGGCTTTCATGTACGGTTCGAGCAGGCGGGCCAAGGTGGCGCCGTCGGCGGCCATGAGGTATTCGTGGTTGAACCATTTCCCTTTTTCAAAGGCGAATTTGGCGCCGGCTTTCGAGCAGTGGTCGAAACCGAATTTCTCAATCAGTGTATCGACCGACATTATCTCGGTGTCGTCGCCCGGGTTCCATCCCAGCAGGGCCAAGAAGTTGATTACCGCCTGGGGCAGATAGCCCTGTTCGCGGTAGCCGGCCGAGATGGCGCCCGAAACGGGGTCGTGCCACTCCAGCGGGAATACCGGGAACCCGAGGCGGTCGCCGTCGCGTTTCGAGAGTTTTCCTTTGCCGTCGGGCTTGAGCAGCAGCGGCAGGTGCACGAAACGGGGCATCGTGTCGGCCCAGCCGAATGCCTCGTAGAGCAGAACGTGCAGGGGTGCAGAGGGGAGCCATTCCTCGCCGCGGATCACATGGGTTATCTTCATCAGATGGTCGTCGACGATGTTGGCCAGGTGATAGGTGGGCAGGTCGTCGGCTGACTTGTAGAGCACCTTGTCGTCGAGAATCGACGAGTTGATGGTGACCTCGCCGCGGATAAGGTCGTTTACCTTCACGTCGCGGCCAGGCTCAATCTTGAAACGCACCACGTAGGGGTGACCGGCGTCGATGAGCGCCTGCGTCTCGTCGGCTGAAAGGGTGAGCGAGTTGCGCATCGACAGGCGTGTCGAGGCGTCATACTGGAAGTTCTTGTGCTCGTTGCGCGCGGCCTCAAGTTCGGCGGGGGTGTCGAAGGCGATGTAGGCACGCCCGGCATCGAGCAACATCTTCACATGCTCGCGGTATATGTCGCGGCGCTCGCTCTGTTTGTAAGGGCCGTAAGGGCCACCTTCGCGCACGCCCTCGTCAATGCCTATGCCGAGCCATGCAAGTGCCTCGTTGATGTAATCTTCGGCACCGGGCACAAAACGCTGTGAGTCTGTGTCCTCGATGCGCAGAATCATCTTGCCGCCGTTCTGGCGCGCGAAGAGGTAGTTGTAGAGTGCTGTGCGCACTCCGCCGATATGCAGAGGCCCTGTGGGTGACGGGGCGAAACGAACCCTTACGTTGTTTTCCATCGGATGGTGTGATAATTTTGCCGCAAAATTACAAAAAATCCCCGAATCCCCCAATCAAATTCTCTCTCCGGGCATGATGACAGCCGTCAGTCAAGGCTGAAACGGTTTTTCATATAACCCATTATGCGGTCTTTCTTCGTGATGTCGGTTTCCCGGCAATCTTTGCGGACAAGCAGGTATATGCTGTTTTCCGGGAAATGGAAATGAGAGAACATGTTTGTACCGATATTTTTGCTGAGATAGCTGCGGTATATGCGGAACCGCTGGTTCTCGGCCTCATTTTCCCATTTCTGAGTGTGCGGGTCGTATGCTTCCGAGGCCTTTATGACAAAAGAACATTCCGGGTGGCGTTGCATGATGTCTTTGATGATCTCGATGCAGTAGCCGAAAATTCTCAATACGGCTGACGGCGACATCTGTCCGTGTGCAAGGCTGTATTTGTTATGAATGCTCTTACGGTCGCGGCTGGCATAAAACTTGATTGCGCAGACCTCATCGATTTTCTCGGCGCGGGCTATGTATTTCAGACGGGAAGGCTTTTTGTTGCGGGTGTCATTGAATCTGATGAACATCGCATAAACATAGCATATATCAAAAGAGCCATCTTTTGACGGCTCTTTCTGTATGAATCTGAAATCTTTGTCTGATTCCATTATGGAATGCGGAATGTCGCCGGGTTTGCGTGACAGAAGTCCGAGGCGGTGACACGCTCCCCGCTACCGAGTTTGTTCGGGGCGGGTGGAGTCTGGCCATCACCGACAAAATGCCATGACTGCTGTTTCCTGACCGAATATGACCGGGAAACGGAAACTATCATTTTTCTGGATGCATTCAACAGGCTACCCATGGGAATGTGCTTTGGAGGTATAACGTCTGTCGGTAAGGATGTGGTTCGGATTTGCCGCGCTTTTGTCGGCCTGTGCCTTATGGAGAGGCGGGATAATCGGATGTCTGGAGCCGCGAGTGGGACTCGAACCCACGACCTTTTCGTTACGAATG
>USKE01000248.1 GCA_900555165.1 uncultured Porphyromonadaceae bacterium
CCTGCCAGTCACCTTCGGGGAGCCGGGTCCAGGGTACCAGGAAAACCGTGCCCATCGACACCCTCACCGCCCTGCGGTTCAGCGGATCGCAGGTGCCTGGCGTAAGCAGGATGGCGTCGATGCCCAGCGCCGCGGCCGACCGGAAAATCGACCCGATGTTGGTGGTGTCGCACACGCCGTCGAGCACCGCCACACGCCGCGCACCGCGGCATACATCGTCAAGCGGCAAAGCCTCCGGGCGACGCATGGCGCATAGCACCCCGCGCGTCAGCCGGTATCCCGTGAGCCGCTCAAGCAGTTGCGGCGCGCCGGTATAGACCGGCATATCCGGGAAACGGGCTATAATTCCCGCCGCATCGCCCGTGATATGGCGCTCCTCGCACAGCATCGACACAGGCACATATCCGGCGTCGAGCGCCACATTTATCACTTTCGGACTCTCGGCAATGAACAGCGGCCGGCCATCGGCATCGCCGTTGGCCAGGGCACGTTCGGTAAGCCGCGCGTATGGCGCGAGCGCCTCATGGTCGAGAGAGTCTACATATATCGTCATAATGTCAGAATTCAAGTTGCTGCACGAACAGCAGTACCATCACCCCTGCCACAAGAGCGTATGTGGCCTGGCGCTGATAGCCGTGCGAATGGGTCTCGGGAATCATCTCGTCAGACAGCACATACAGCATTGCACCCCCGGCAAGCCCGAGCATCGCAGGCAACAGCGACGCCGATATGGCACCCAGCGAATACCCGGCGAACACGCCGCCCAGCTCGATTCCGGCCACCACCAGCGCCACCGCCAGCGTGCGCAGACGGCTCACACCTATCAGCAGCAGCGGCGTCACCACCACCAGTCCCTCGGGTATATTCTGTAACGCAATGGCCGCGGTGACGGTCCAGGCATTCCCTATGTCATGGCCGTCGAAGGTCAGGCCGGTGGCGATGCCCTCCGGCAGTTTATGGATGGCGATAGCCAGCACGAACAGCAGTATGCGGTCAATCGAGCGTGTAGAGTCGGGATGTTTCTCCTCCTCGCACTCTAAGCCCGCCAGATGGTGCAGGTGCGGCGTCAGGAAGTCGATGCAGCTTATCAGCGCCACACCCAGCACCACGCCGACGCCTACCTGCCACATGCCGCCGACACCTGTCATCGAGATACCCTCGGCGATCAGACACACTATGGCCGCGCCGAGCATCATGCCCGCACAGAACCCCAGGAAAATGTCGTTCCACTTGTGGGGCACGCGCCTGACGGCAAACCCTATGACCGAGCCTACTATCGAGGCCCCGCCCAGTGCTATCGCGCTTATGGTTACATCCGAAAGCATATTATATTAGAGAGTAACGTTTATCAGCCGGCGCCGTTATCCTCCACGCGGTCTCGTTCTGGGGCGTCGGCATGCAGTTCGCCTGGATTCTCGTCGCCGAAGAACGCCCGGCGGATGGCCGCGCGTATCTGACGCGCCTCCTTGCGGTCGGTCTTCAGTATGTTTATTATCGCGTCGACGTATGCGTCGCGGCTCCCCTTTAGTCCGCACAGACCGCCGACATTCGACCCCGGCACCATGGATTTCTGGTTATATACCCTCAGCACCGACCGGTAGTCGCCCTCGTTGAGATACCTGTTGAACTCGCGGCAGAACTGCTCGTATATGCCGCGGGGATTGATTTCGTCGACGAGCGACATCATGTGGTCTTCAAGAGCGTTGATGCTGGTGAAACGCCCGTCAATACGGTATTCCACCGTCATCTTCACCCTGTGGCGCGTATGCAGCATGGCCTGGCGGCGCAGGTCGTGACGGAACTGCCCCATCACCGACTTCTTCACCGCCGCAAGCACCTTCTCGGGGTTGCGCCCGTGGAACGAGGCCACCGCCATGACCACATCCTCAAGCATGAGCATGTTCTCGATTTCGGCCACATCAGGCACGAATATATTCTTGCGGCGCAGATAGGCCACCTCGCGGGCATCGCGTCGGTCACGGTCAACAATGCCGCGGCTCTCCAGATGGTGGAAATCGCGCAGGTCGTTGAATGTGCGCACCGCCTCTATCACCTTGTTGCAGCTGCCGAGCGACTTCACGCTGTAATCGGGGAAGACCAGCGGATAGAGTTTGGCGTCGATGGAATGCACCCCGTCACCCTCTATAAACAGCACAGGGCGGCGGTCGCCGACAATGGCCATGTAGACCTCCTCGGGCAACCCCTCGCTTGGCGACAGCAGTTCATAATCCCAGGCACTGCGGGCCGCATCGTATGATTTCACCCATACCACCGTGTTGGCTGTGCGCGACGCGGCAAAGTCGAGGTTATGCGTAGTGTAGACAAACCGGCAGTCGCGCCTCAGCGTCTCTATCGAGTTCCAGAGCCGCACCGTCACCGTCGGGTGCAGGAACATGTCGGGCGTGTCGACGAATACCGTTGCGCCCTCGGGTGCATAGAGCACGGCGCCGAAATAATACAGCACCGCTTTCTCGCCGTCAGAGAGCCTTACCGACGAATACTCGTCGTCCGATCCCTCGCGGGTAAACTTCAGGGCGCCCCCGTGCCTCAGCACCTGGCTGTCGGGAAACATGGTGCGCCACAGCGCTATCACCCGGTCAAGTTTAGTAGGTTCAAGCTCACCACGGTTCTCGGCTGTCTTGTACTCTATCAGGGCCAGAATCTCGTCGTTGAGCAGGAGCGAAATCAGTTTCTCAAGAGCGTTGCGCGCCTCGTTGCGCAGAAATCCGGGCTGTGCGGCACGTTCTTCGTAAAGCGCCGAGATTGTCGCCGGATCAGGATGTGCCGGCGACCCGGCATACAGAGCCTTCAGCGCCGAGAGGTTCCAGATGTGCCCGGCTCCGCACTCCTTGGCAAACGCCATTGTAAAACGGGACTTTCCGGCGCCGTTGGCACCGATTATCGTCACCTGGCGGCACTCGTCGGGGAGCGCCAGCCGTTCGCCTGAGATACGCCGCGGAAGTTCCATGTCGCGAGGATTTCGGTTTGTATATTCTTATATCATTAATGTGTTCAGTCGGCGAACCGTTTGCCGATCGCCGTATAGGCGTCAATGCGGCGGTCGCGCAGGAAGGGCCACCACCGGCGCACCCATTCCGAGCGTTTCAGGTCGACATCCACCATCAGTACCGCCTCGGCATCTGTGGGCGCCATGGCCAGCAGTTCACCCTGCGGACCGGCCACGAAACTCGTGCCCCAGAAATCCAGACCGTTGGCGGCGTCATAAGGATCAGCCTCGAAACCCACGCGGTTCACAGCCACCACTGGCAGCCCGTTGGCCACGGCATGACCGCGCTGCACGGTTACCCATGCCTCGCGCTGGCGCGCCTTCTCGTCGGCCGGAT
>USKE01000249.1 GCA_900555165.1 uncultured Porphyromonadaceae bacterium
ACGACCTCTTGTTCCATGACCCCCGACGGCACATCCGCGTGGAGCCGCTGCGCCGGCCAGCAGTATTTCATGGAGCAGGCCAAAAAGATGGGCACCGAACGTTTCGTGCTCTTCAGCAACAGCCCCCTGGTGCAGTACACCTACAACGGCCAGGGACGCAGTGACCGCGGCAACTCCTCGAACCTCATGCCTAACTGCTACGGCAAATACGCCGACTATCTGGCCGACGTGGCACGCCATTTCACCGACGCCGGATACGACATCAGCCATATCTCGCCCGTCAACGAGCCCAACAACCGGCGCAGCGACCAGTGGAACGGCCGCGACCAGGAGGGTTCGGGCTGGACAGTGGCCGAGGCCGCACGCCTCACCCGCGAGCTTGACCGCGCACTTACCGAGCGCTCGCTCGGCACAGACATCCTGCTGGGCGAAGGCGACAGCTGGGACTGCCTTTACGGCGACAAATGGATTTCGGGAGGCGCCGTGTCGCACTTCTGGACTCCGGGCGACGAGGCATACATCGGCGACCTCGCGCACGTCAAACCCCTCTACTGCTGCCACAGCTACTGGACCGATACCGCCTGGGATACCCAGCGCGATGTCCGCGCCACAGTCAGGGCCGCCGCCGACCAGTATGGTCTGGAGGTATGGCAGTCTGAATGGTGCATGCTCGGAGACGACATTCCCAAGGATGAGTTCCCCGGCCATGCAGCCGCCTCAGACATGGACCGCGCCCTGCACATGAGCAAGGTCATGCACAACGACTTCACCGTGGCCAACGTGAGCTCGTGGTGCTACTGGGTGGCCATGGATACCCCCTTCGGCACCAACGGAAACCGCTGGCTGCTGGTGTACCTCAATCCCGCCGGCGAGACCGTCTTTGACGGCGAAGGCACTGCCGAGGCCTCGGCCAACCTCTGGGCACTGGGCAACTACAGCCTCTTCGTGCGCCCCGGATTCAAGCGCGTGGCGCTCGACACCCGCGAGAACAAGAACTTCTTCGGTTCGGCATACGTGTCGCCCGACGGCAAGCGCGTGGTGGCCGTCTACACCAACATGGGCGCCAAGCCCGTGCGCCTGAGCACCACCCTGCCCGGCGCCGACAACGCCACAGTGCGCACATTCACCACCTCGGCCTCGAAACACCTGGCCGGCGTGACTCTTGAGAAGGGCGCCGACGTGGTTCTCGACCCTGAAAGCATCACCACCGTGGTTTACGACCTCTGATTCCAGATAAGTTACTTAGACATGATTTCCTCAATTATAGAAAATGTGCGGCTTCCGGCCCGCCGCCTGCCGGCACTCCTCGCGATTGCCGGCGGCGTGTGGGCCGCGGCCTCGGCACAGCTCTCGACCGGCAGGGCCGAGCGTTTCAACGACGGCTGGCGGTTCACCCTGACTGCCGACACCGTTGCCCCGGCTGCCACCGCATTCGACGACTCGCAGTGGCGCGCCGTCGACCTTCCACACGACTGGAGCATCGAGTCGCTCCCCTCGCCGTCGCTCAACGCCTGCACCGGATTCTTCCCCGGCGGCATGGGCTGGTACCGCAAACACTTCACCGTAACCGACAGCAGTGCGGTGCACTACCTCTGTTTCGAGGGTGTTTACAACCGCAGCGAGGTCTACGTCAACGGCCGTCGCGTTGGCAACCGCCCCAACGGCTACATCACATTCTTCTACGACATAACACCCTACCTTGCCGAAGGTGACAATGTGGTGGCCGTGCGCGTTGACCACACCCGCGAGGCCGACTCGCGCTGGTACACCGGTTCGGGCATCTACCGCGATGTCTGGATGGTACACGCACCCGCCACGCACTTCGCCCCCTGGAGCGTGTGCTGGCGCGCCGCGTCGATTAAGCCCGGCTCGGCACTGGTCGACGTCGACTTCGCCACCGAATCGGCCACCGGCGCCCCCGTGAAGGTGCAGGCCACCCTCACCGCCCCCGACGGGCGTGTGGTGGCCCGCGGCAAAGCCTCAGCCCGTGGCGGCGAGAAGAGTTCTCTGCGCCTGAAAGTGGCACGCCCCCTGCTCTGGGATATCGACAGCCCGAACCTCTACCGCCTCTCGGTCGAGCTTACAGACGGCCGCAACGTGATCGACACCACATCGTGTCGCGTGGGTCTGCGCACCCTCGCCTTCGACCCCGACAAAGGGTTCGACCTCAACGGCCGCAACATCAAGGTGAAGGGTGTGTGCCTGCATCACGATGCCGGCGTGCTCGGTGCCGTCGTGCCCCCGCAGGTATGGCGCCGCCGCCTCAACAACCTCAAGGAAACCGGCGTGAACGCCATACGCATGAGCCACAACCCCCAGGCACCCGTGGTCTATGACCTCTGCGACGAGCTGGGGCTGCTGGTGATGGACGAGGCAAGCGACGAATGGGAGTTCCCCAAACGCAAATGGGTGACCGGATGGAACGTGGGCACCCCCAAGTTCGAGGGGAGCTACGATTTCTTCAACGAGTGGATCGAGACCGACGTGGCCGACATGGTGCGCCGCGACCGCAATCACCCCTGCATCGCTTTCTGGAGCATCGGCAACGAGGTGATGGAGCGCAAAAAGCTGGAGGTTGTGACAACTGCACGCAAACTTGCCGACCGTTGCCGCTCACTTGACCCTACACGCCCCGTGACATCGGCACTCGCGTCGTGGGACAGCGATTGGGAAATCTACGACCCGCTTGCAGCCGTCCACGATATAGTGGGCTACAATTATATGATTCACAAATCGGAAGAGGACCATCAGCGCGTGCCCGACCGCGTGATGTGGCAGACCGAACGTGTGTGCCAACTGGGTGAAAGTCAACGATAACCCATATATTATAGGTGATTTTGTCTGGACCGGCATCGATTATCTCGGGGAGTCGGCCATCGGACGGTTCTATTACGAAGGGGATAGCGAGGGTGAGCACTACCATCGCGACCAGTGGCCGTGGCATGCGGCGTTCTGCGGCGACATCGACCTCATCGGCGAGCGCAAGCCTGTGTCGTATTATCGCGACATGCTCTATAATCCAGACCGCGTGAAGCTCTATATGGCCGTGCGCGAGCCTGATGGTTATTACGGCAAAATAAAGGAGACACAATGGGGCACGTATCCCACATGGGAATCATGGACGTGGCCCGGCCACGAAGGTAAGCCGATTGAGGTTGAAGTGCTTTCGCACTACGACAAAGTGCGCCTCTATCTCGACGGAAAGCTGGTGGGGGAGATGCCCACCACCCGCGCCGAGGGCTTCCGGGCAGTGTTCACGATGCCTTATCAGCCGGGCACATTGCAGGCCTGCGGAGTGGACAGCGAT
>USKE01000250.1 GCA_900555165.1 uncultured Porphyromonadaceae bacterium
GGTGCTGCTTCCCAGCCTGCTGGCCGCCTGCGTTACCGCCTTTGCCGGGCCCATCTCCATGGAGCCGCGGCTCACCAGCACCATGCCGTAGGGGGTGGGCTCGGCAAACGACGAGCCTCCAACGCCGGTGACCTCGCCGCCCGACGACGAGCGTCGGCCCGAGGCACAGCCCACTGTTACAGCGGCCATCATGACCGGCAAAACGTATAACGAAAGCTTCTTCATTTCTACTTTTATGGTTTGGAAAGGAGGGGGTTACATTATCCGCACACTCTTGTGGCGGTGGCGGTTGCGCTCTGAGAAGTCGAGTTTCAGCGAGTAGCCCGCGAAAAGCTCGTAACTGCCTGACGAGGCCCGGGCTATGGCGCCAGTGGGGTAATCGTAGCTGAAACCGATATAGAACCCTTTGATCTCAGCCGAGACAACGGCATATACCGCGTCTTTCCACCTGTAGCCGATGCCGGCGGTGAGGAATTTGTTGTATCTGCACCGTGCCGTGGCCTCCCATGACGTGAAGGTGAAATCAGACTTCACCAACACCGAGGGCAACACTTCAAATAACGTGTTTTTTACCGGAATATTGCTACCCGCCATGAAATAAACGGTGCGCCCCAGAGTGAACTCATAGTTGCTCTCGCTGGTGTTCTCGCCCGACTCGGCGTTCATCTTCATCGAGGGCTGTGTGAGGTGCGTGCCCGAGATTCCGGCCCAGAACCATTTGTGGGTGTAGAACACGCCGGCCGAGACGTCGAACGCGTTGCCGCGGATGTCCTGCTGGGGGATGGCGTCGTCAGAACCCTGGTGATAGTCGTCCTGGTCGGGGATGAACACGTCTGTACCCTTGAACGACTGGTCGACGAAACCGATCTGCGCGCCGATTGACAGATTCCCCTTGAAGAGTTTCTGCCGGTAAGCTATCTGCGCGCCCAGGTTAAGGTTCTTGTAGAGGCCGTAGCTTTCCTGCTGCATCACCAGACCCACGCCCCAGCGCTTGCCGATGAACTTGAACGGCATATCGGCCGCTACCAGGAAGGTCTGCGGGGCATGCTTTATGCCGAGCCACTGCAGGCGCGCGCCGCCGCGGATCCTGAGCAGGTCGGTGGTGCCGATGGCCGCGGCGTTATAATAGTTGGGAACCTCGAAATACTGCGAGAACTGCGCGTCGGTCTGGGCCGCGGCTCCGAAAGCCGTGAGCCACACCGCCAGCACGGCCATCGCGCGGCGTATCACTGAGGCAAGTCTGTGAGGCAACTGTTTCACTGTGGTATCCAGAAGTTGTGACCGGTGACTGCGGGGACGGTCATTCAAAATAGAAAGAGAGCACGATCATCTTGTTTGTGGCGCGTTTCACCGAGTTCGCCACGACCGTCTTCAAGGGGTCGTCGACCAGATCGGGACGGTTGTGGTTTATCATGTCGCTGAAACCGAGACAGAATTTCAGCTCGGGAATTAGCTTGAAGTAGGGCAGATATATGTCACAGCCGAAACCGACCGAGATCATCGGGTCGAACGATTTGGTCTTCAGGTAGTCCGAGCGTTTCTTCATCACGTCAAGCGCCGGCACGAAACCGCCCACCACGTAGGGGCGGATGTTGCGCATGCGCTGCGAGGCGAACTTCAGCTCGACCGGCATCACCACATAGGCCGATTTCAGATCCTGCCGGGCCTCGGTGCCGTTTGTGGTGTCGAGGAAATTGATGACACGGTTGCCGAACCAGATGCCGGGGGTCACACGCACCGAGAAGTAGTCGTTTAGCCTGAGGGCGAACAGGCCGTTTACGCAGAAACCGGGTGAATACGAAGGCTGCGACATGAACCACGTCTGCCCTTCGGGGCCGACAAAGCCGTTGTGATGAAAGCTCATGCCAAAAGTGTTTAGCCCCACCGAAAAGCCAAGATGCATGCGCCGCAGGTCGGTATAAGGGCGGTTGAGCAGTTTGTCGTTGAGGCGGTTGGCCGCCCGGGCAAATTGGCCGGCGGCAAGAGCCGCCAGCAACGTCAACACCGGCACGAAATGCCGCACGATATGTGAAAAGGCTTTTTTCATCAATTGTTTAACGTGCGATTCGCGGCATTATTGCCCGCGCGGGGTGAAACCATCCGGGCCACTCATTTGTTAATAATAACTAAAGAGACACCCCGTGACCGGAATTGTCTATAAATTTGCAACCCGGAAAAAGGGCGTCGCCAAACGCGACACGCCCCTCGTTCCACAAAAAAACATCTGCCCCATGTCTAAAGCTATCAGAAAATCAGCGTTAACGCTTATCATGGTCATGACGGCGCTTGTGGCGGGGGCGGGGCCCCCCCCCCAGCCAAAACACGGAATCGCTCGGCAAGCCTCGGCCTCACCGCCTGCGATGACGAACCCGGCTACGGCGGCATGCGCCTCACCGGCACATGGGACAACGTGAACCAGAGCGGCGACACATACACCTTCTATGCCGACGGCACAGGCCGTTGGGACGGGCTGTACGAGTCGATGTCGTTTGACTACTACCTCTCGGGCGACCAGCTTGATTTCACATTCTACCCCGTGGGCGAGCCCCCGTACTCGCTCTACTGCACCTTCTCGATGAACGGCGCAGGCAACATGATCACCATCTCGTTCCCCCCGGGCAACGGTTTCGGCTGGACCACGGAATACTACCGCCTGATATACTAAGGGGCCGGGCGACCGGGCGCACATCAGGATCACCCACATTGTAGGGACATGCCTTTGGCATGTTGAATTAGCCCACTGATTCTCTGCTAAACATCGCAAAGCGATGTCCCTACATTTTAGACGTGAACCGAGATCATAAACGCCCAATGAGATGCGGCACTGAGAGGTTTCCGGGGTCATGTGCAGCGCACACATATATATAAGTATTGTAAAAAGTAACCTTTCAGGAGTGCTTGAACACCTCCTTTATCAAAACAAGAGACATGCAGAACCTTAATGAGAAGGCGGCGCAGGGCGCCGCTCCACTTTTGCGGCAACAGGTATCGGTGCCGCTGATGATGCTCGCAGTGCTGTTCGTGACATGCATCATCATTGCCAATCTTATCGAGATCAAGACCATCGACCTTCCCGCCGGATTCACCGTCACAGCCGGCATGGCTGTATTCCCGCTGTCATATATCATCAACGACTGCGTTACCGAGATCTACGGTTTCGCGCGCGCACGGCTTGTGATATGGCTCGGTTTCGCCATGAGCCTGATGGTTGCGCTGTTCCTGAACCTCGCCATCGTGCTGCCCGGAGGCGCCGACTGGCAGTCGCAGCAGGCCATGGGGGGCCCCCTCTGTGTCACC
>USKE01000251.1 GCA_900555165.1 uncultured Porphyromonadaceae bacterium
GGCGAACCCGGCTGCGGCTCCCCGCCGGGCCAGATTTGCACGTCTTGATCCGCTGCTCTCGTGCCAATGGAATCAGGACGGCCCGTACTGGAACGACTGTCCCGTTCTCGAAAACCGTCACTGCTACACCGGCTGTGTCTGCACGGCGGCGGCACAGGTGATGTACTACCACAAATGGCCGCAGGGTGCCACCACAAACATCCCCTCGTCAACGTTCTCTTACAAAAACGTGACCTATCAGCTGCCCGAGCTCCCCTCTACCACGTTCGACTGGAACAACATGCTCGGCAAGTATTCAGGCAACAACTACAATGGCACACAGGCTGCTGCGGTCGCAAAACTGATGCGCTATGTAGGGCAGGCCGCCAAGTCGGGCTACGGTCTCGACGGCACGGGTGCCGGTTTCACCGAGGTGGTGAACTCGCTGCGGAATTATTTCGGCTACGACATCAACTGCCGTCAGCTCTACCGCGCGAACTATCCGTCTGACGAGGCCTGGGAGGAGATGATTTACAACGAACTCACCACCAACGGCCCGGTGGCATACGCCGGCGCTACGTCGACGGGCGCACACGCCTTCGTCTGCGACGGTTATGACGGCAACGGCAAATTCCACATCAACTGGGGCTGGGGCGGCTATTGCGACGGCTACTATGTGCTGTCGGTGCTCGCGCCCGACGGCTCAGGCATTGGCGGTTCCACATCGGCCGACGGCTACAACCGCGGCATGGAGATTATCGCCGGCGTGAAACGCCCGGCGAGCTATCTGAAAGCCGAGATCCCGGTTATTACATTTTACCGCGACCAGAATTACAAGGGGAGCGGTGTTGCTCTCGGCGAGGGTGAATACCGCCTCTCTGACATGATGGCCTACGGCCTGCTCAACGACGACATCTCGTCGGTCAGGGTTACACCCGGTTTCAGGGCCCTGGTGTATACCGACGATAACTTCGGCGGCTCGGTCACCGAGCTTGCGTCTGACGCCTGGGGGCTTGTGGCCACTTATAACGACAATATCTCATCCATAAAGATATTGCCCAACGGCAAGACCGGCATCAACGGTTTCTACAAGATACGCAACAAGAATTCAGGCAAGTACCTCGACCTCGAAAACAACCGCACCGACAACAACACCGCCGTGGTGCAGTATGAAAACGAGGTCAACGACCCCACACAGACCTGGGCTTTCACCGAGGTCGAGCCCGGCGTCTACCGCATCTGCGCCCTCAACAATCTGAACAACGGCCTGGATGTGCTCGACGGCAACCGCGCCGAGAGGACTCAGGTCCAGCTCTACGAATACGTGGGTAACCGCAACCAGCAGTTCATTCTGTTCGACAAAGGGGGCGGCCGCTATCAGTTCGTCGACCGCAACTCGGGCAACGTGGTGGAGATGCCCAATTCGTCTGACGCCAACGGCGAATGGATCAAGACCTGGAGCAACAACGGCACCGACGCACAGATCTGGACGCTCGAAGAGAACCGGGCCGAGGGGGCGCTGACCGTCACCATGTATGTCGACGACCAGTACAAAGGCAAAGCGGTCAATGTGAGCGAGGGCGAATACAACACCCGGCGCATGAACCTCTTCAATATCAAGGACAATGACATGACCTCGCTGAAGGTGACCCCCGGTTTCAAGGTCACGGTCTACGACGGCGACAACTTCTCGGGCGAGAGCCACACCTATACGGCCGACAATGCGAATGTGGGTGGTTTCAACGACCGGATGTCGTCGTTCAAGGTCGAGCCGAACGGCATGACCGGTCTGGGCGGCAACTATAAGGTCGTGAACCGTAACAGCGGCCTTTACCTCGATACGGCCGACAATTCCACAGACAACAATGCTCCCGTTATCCAGTATAACGACGAGGGGGACCACCCGTCGCAGACCTGGACATTCACCCACCTCGGGAACGGTGTCTACCGCATTGCCGCGTTCTCGAATCAGGAACGCGCGCTGAATGTACTCTCCGGTTCACGCGACAACGGCACGCAGGTAAACCTTGCAGATTATTCAGGCATGACGAGCCAGCAGTTCATAGTCTATGACAAGGGTGACGGCTGGTGCCAGCTCATCGACCGCAACAGCGGCAAGGCTGTGGAAATGCCCGGCTCATCAACCGCTCTCGGCGACTGGATCAAGCTCTACACCAATAACGGCACCACCACACAGCAATGGGGCATCCGTGAAAACCGTATCCCGGGCGAGGCCGTGGCCACTATATATCTTGACGCCGATTACGCAGGCAAGTCAGTGGCGCTTTCCGAGGGAGACTATGATGCCTCGCGCCTGAACCGCTACAATTTCAACCGGAACGCGCTCTCGTCGCTCAAGGTCACTCCCGGTTTCAAGGTGATTCTTTATCGCGGCGACAATTTCTCGGGCGACAGCCGTGAAATCACCGCAGAGACTTCGTATCTCGGCGGTGACTGGAATGACAAGGCGACGTCGCTCCGCGTGGTTCCGAACGGCGTCTCAGGTCTCGGCGGCCACTTCTATCTGCGCAACCGCAACAGCGGCCAGTACCTCGACACAGACAACAACTCGACCGACGACGGCACCCATGTCATCCAGTACGGTTTCGAGGATCATCCATCGCAGGTGTGGTATCTGTCGGAGGTCGAGACCGGCGTGTACCGTATTGCAGCGTCCGGCGACAACAGCAAGGTGCTCGATGTCAAGGACGCCGCCACCGCCAACGGCGCCGAGATCCAGCTTTACACCCACACCGGCGCTCAGCATCAGCAGTTCATACTCTACTCGCGGGGCGACAGCTATCAGCTCGTCTCGCGTCACAGCGGACGTGTGGTGGAGGTTCCCAAGTCATCGACCAACCCCGGCGAATGGGTACGCCTGTATGACAACAACGGCACCGACACGCAGCAGTGGAATCTCATAGACCCGACCATCCCCACATCCATGGAATCGCTCACGGCCGATGCCGCCGGATGCCTCATGCTAAAGGAACGCACACTGCAGGCCGTCGGTCTGGGTGGAGAAGTGCTTGAAATATATTCACTCTCGGGTCAGAAACTCCTTTCAGCCTCACTGGCGAGTGATAATGAGACGGTTGCGCTCCACGATCTTGAGCCCGGATTCTATGTGGTCTCGGCGGGAGGCTGCCGCATGAAGATGCGTCTTCCCTGAGTCTGAAATGTGACCTGCCTCGTCAGGTTTTTCCCTGCGGGCAGTGATAAACATCCATAACCTGCGGCGGCGCGTCGATTTTTCGGTGCGCCGCCGTTTTAGAGGCTGGTTTAGAAATAATGGTTAAATGTTCGCATTAAATCA
>USKE01000252.1 GCA_900555165.1 uncultured Porphyromonadaceae bacterium
GAACGAATTCAGGAACGGTATGCCCGGCACCAGATAGAGTATGCTCGTACCCAACGCCACCGCCGGCGTGGTGCCGATTGAGAAAAGCATGTCGGTGGCGCCCAACACCGACGACACGAATGCACAGCAGAATACCGTGATGCGCGCGTCGACGCCATAGCCGGTCATCACCTCTTTCAGCCCGAACCCTGCCAGTGTAGCCACCGCCACCACGGCCATGGCCACCGCATCGCCGCCGAACAGACGGCAGAACGACGCGTTTGCCGCCGCCACGAGCAACAGCAACGCCCACCGGCACCGCGGACGCGGCCTGATGATGCGCCTGAACAGTTTCCGGGCATCGTCAAACGACACCTTTCCGTCGGCCACATTCCAGCTCAGGCGGCTCAGCAACGTATTGATGTTGTAGCTGATAGGCGTGCGCGCCACGTCGGCCGACGCCTCGCCGCAGCATGCGCCCGCGCTGTCGCGCAGAATTACCTGCACCGACCCGGTCATCACCGTCACACGCGCCTCACAGCCGAACGCCCGCGCCATGCGCGCCACATTCTTCTCAAGACGGATGCAGGTGGCTCCGCATCCCGTGAGCCACGACGCATAGTCGGCCAGGAAACGCGCCACATCGCCGCGGGGTGCCCCGCCACACTCACAGCTCGTCGTCATCATAGTCGTCATCTTTTTCAAGCGGATCACCGGGGATAAAGAACTCCTCGCGCTCGGTGCCTACCGACACAAACCGCCGGCGCGCGTGGCGCTGCACAGGCGCATGTGCCGCGGCTCCGTGACGTGCGCCGATTTTCATTACCAGGGCTGTCAGACACGCCCCTAATGTCATGCCTGCGATCAGGCACCATACAAACAATGCTGTATTCATGATCTTTTTGTTTTTTCGGCAAAGTAACAACCGGCGGCGCGTTCCGGCGCCCGTTTTCATTTGAAAGATTCGATAGCCACTATCGCCCGGGCACGCTATTTCAGATTGTCGTGCCTATTGCGTATCTTTGCAGCCGATGTAACCCTCAACACAGACTCATGACAATAAGCGGCAAAAACATACTTCTGATCGGCTCGCTGCAGACGCGGGTGTTCACCGACGCCCACCGGGCGCCGGAATTTTGATAAGATTTACCGCCAAACAGGTTACGCGCGAACCGCCTGTGACAGCTAACTTTGCAACATGAACCGACATATCACACTGAAAACCCTTACATTGCCGGCAATCACGCTTGCGGGCATGTTCTCTGCAAGCGCCGACGCCACGCCGACACCCGAAACCGCGCCCGCTGACTCGACCAGGACACTCCGCGAGGTCATGGTGGTCGAACAGGCTGTCAAGGCCCCCGTGACGCTGTTGCCACTCGATGTCACCGTAGTCGACAGCAAGACCATAGACAACAGCGCCGAGTCAAACCTGCTGCCCGTGCTTCAGAACCGCGTGCCGGGTATGTTCGTGACCGAACGCGGCCTGGCCGGATACGGCGTGAGCGGCGGAGCCGCCGGGTCGGTATCGATCCGCGGCGTCGGAGGGGGCAACAAGGTGCTGTTCATGATCGACGGGCAGCCGCAGTGGGCCGGAGTCTTCGGCCATGCCCTGCCCGACACCTACGTCACCAACGATGTGGAGCGCGTGGAGGTGGTCAGCGGCCCCTCTTCGATGCTCTACGGCTCGGGCGCCATGGGTGGCTCGGTGAACCTGATCACCCGCCGTGCCGGGCGCGAGGGATTCAGCGGCGCCGTCAGGGCCGCGGGGGGCAGTTTCGCCATGCAGAAATACAACGCCCGCGCCGGATACCGCATGCGTGTCATGGGCGCCGCAAGCTATGAGTCGACCGACGGCAACCGCCGTGGCATGGGCTACTGGCTGGCCAACCAGTACGCTACCGCAAGCTACAGTTTCTCGCGCCACTGGGAGGCCGGCGTCGACGCCATGGTCACCGAGACCCGTGCCGACAACCCGGGCGAAGAGGGGCGCGAGCTGCCCCTCGACATGTGGACGAAGATGGTGCGCGTCACCACGTCGGTATTCGTCAGGAACCGCTACGAGATCTCGTCGGGCGGTGTGCAGGCCTATTATAACTGGGGCCGGCATGACATCGACGACGGCCTCGACCGGCAGAACCGTCCGCGCACCTACCTGTTCCATTCGCGCGACTACAACACCGGCGTAACCCTCTACCAGACCGTGCGCCCCTGGGAGGGGAACCACCTCAGCGCCGGCGTCGACTTCAAGCACTGGGGCGGACGCGCATTCAACACCGACAAGACCGACGGCACGGAATCGCCCGTCGTCGACCGTCATGTCAACGAAATCGCCGGCTACGCCATGATGCAGCAGGCCCTGTGGCACGACCGCCTGAGCCTCAACGCCGGGGTCAGGCTTGAACATTCGTCGCAGTTCGGCAACCGCTGGGTGCCCCAGGCGGGATTTATCCTGCGCCCGCTCGACGCCACCACGGTGAAGTTCAGCTACGGACAGGGATTCCGCTCACCCACCATACGCGAGCTTTACATGTACAGCCCGCGCAACCCCGACCTGCGCCCCGAGTCGATGGACAACTACGAGATCTCGGTGCGCCAGCGTCTGCTCGGACAGCGGCTCGACATCGGCCTCGCCCTCTACTACATAAACGGCGACAACCTCATTCAGCAGGTCATGGTCGACGGCGCGCTGAAGAACATGAACACCGGTCGTTTCATCAACAAAGGGTTCGAGCTTGACGCCACATACGCCATAACACCGCGCTGGGCGGTGACGGCAAACTACGCCTACCTGCACACCTCCACACGTATCACCGGCGCCCCGCGCAACAAGCTTTACGGCGAGGTGGCATTCACCCCGGGCCGGTGGCAGTTCTCGGTCGACCTGCTCGGCGTCTGGGATCTCAAGACCGAACAGACCACACAGAGCTACGCCCTGCTGAACGCCCGCGCCGCCTATACCGTGCCCCTGCGCACCCCGGTGATCATCTTCGTCAAGGGCGACAACCTCACCGCCGCCCACTACGAAATCAACCACGGTTTCCCCATGCCCCGCGCCACCGTGCTGGCCGGCCTCGAACTCCGTTTCTGACAATACCCCACCGGCCGAACCGGTCCACCACAATCCCACGCCTACCGCCCCCGTTCCTTTAATACGGAAAGAAAAAAAACGAATAGAATAAGGGAAAGGAAAGAAGGAAAAAACCAGACAAACCAGTAGAACCAGCCAAGTATGCGGAACATCTCTGCTGATTCCCCTGGTTCGTCTGGTTCTCTATAAAAGGTTATTGGTATCCGGT
>USKE01000253.1 GCA_900555165.1 uncultured Porphyromonadaceae bacterium
TCGCCGGTGAAGAGAAAGGCGTTGCTGCCGTAGTCCACGCGCAGAATGAGGCTCTGGTCGTTGACGTCGCTGTAGTGCTTTTGCGGGCCGAGCACGGTCACGGTCGCGCCGCCGAGGGCGAACGTGTCGCCGACGCCCGGCACGGTGATGGCGAGATTTGCCGTCTCCGCCGCGCGCATGACGCGCTGGAACGCGCCATCGACCATTATCTCGACAACCCCGGCGATGTTGCCGCCCATGGCCGCGAGGGGCTGCGACGCGTGCCTGAATTTTATCCCGACGCCGTGAAGGAGCAGCTGCGCGGACTTTATACATCCATTCTGGCAGGCAAACGTTAACAAACCTTTCACAGACAGCCAAAATAGGGTTTATTCGTGAAATTCTGTTAACGACAAGCATTTTCTTGCCCCAAAATTATGTTGCATAACATATAATCTCTACCTTTGCATCAGTTTTTCATGGTATTAGATTTAAGGTAAGAAGATTATTCGTCGGGACGACGAGTAATTTTTTTTGCGCCTGTGCGAAAGGGCGCAGGCGCAAGGGGGATGGGGCGGTGATATGATGTGACTTATGTGGCTTATGCGACTTATGTTACTTATGTGGGGAACGGGGAGCGACAAGCGAATCATAGTTGACACGCCGGCCGAGGGTAACACGGTCGGCAGGGCGATAGGCCGGGTTTAGGATGTCACGGTCAGGCCGGTAATAGGGCACCGAATCCATGCCGCAGAGGCCAAGCACCGCCTGCCCCACATTGTCGAGCATGCCGGGACGGTCAACGGCATCGAGTACGCCGGCCCAGCGGGCGGAGCGCATCGCACGGTAGCTGTCTGACGCCCAGATGAAGAACGGAATCTCGAACTGCCGTTCAAGCCAGCCGCGCAGGTCGCCCGAAGGCTCGTTGCGCACGTTGCAGTCAGAGGCGTCGAACATCTCCTCTCCATGATCCGAGAAATATATCACCACAGCCGGGGTGTCACGGTAACGGTCGATAATGGCACCCACCACCGAATCGTTGTAGAGCGTGGCGTTGTCGTACTCGGCCACTACCTGCCGTTTCGCAGGAGTGAACCAGGGGCGGTCGTAAGGGAGCGAGTCGGCCGTCCAGCGGTCGTGGGCGCCTCCGGCGGGATAGCGGTCGGCAGGGTCGAAATGCTGACCGTAAAGATGATAGATGTCGAGATTGCCCACCGAGCCGTCAAACGGGTGCTCGCGGTTCACACGTGCCACGAAATCGCCGTCGTAACGGTCGAGCGAGTCGGTGACCCACTCGTAGCACACACCGTCGAGCATCGGGTTACGCATCACCGCCGCCAACTGCACGTCAACCAGGAATTTCGGCACCGTCACCTGGTTGTCATAGAGATGCACGCGCCAGCCGCCGCGCGCCGCCACCAAGGGGAAATACGCTCCCGACGCCCAGCTCTCGCCCCGCGCCAGGTCATTGAGGTCAAGCAGATTGCGCAGAGAGGTGGAAGTCAGGTTGGAGGGTGATACATAATCTGTGAACACAGCCAGCCGCCCTGAATCCCTTTCGGCCGTCAGTCTCGGATTCGTCAGAAGGGGATAACCATATATATTGCTGTGCCGCTTGATGAAAGACTCCCCTATTATGACTACCACATTCACCGAATCAGCCTCGGCTGAGCGGGATATATGAGATGCGAGCACTTCGCGCTGCGTCTTTTCCCATTGCGGCAGCTCACTCACATTCAGATAGAGGCCACGCGCGGCAAACACCGCATTGGTAAAAATATCGCCGTTCTTATACTCTTCAAGCTTTATAAGCCCGGGCACCAGCTTTGACTGCGCCGCATACCACTGCTCAAAACGGGCAAGATCTCCGGTGAAACTTTTATATCCGAAATCAACCACACGCACACCCCCGACAGCCACAACAGCAAGCACACCCACACAGAAATACGGAACCCATCTGTGTCTCCCGAGCCCACGGCGTCCATAGCGCCATACACAATACACACCCGCGGCAAACACGACAACCACCGCGACCGCGGCGGCAATCTTTCCGCCGGTGACAAATGCGTGAATGAAACTCTGTGCCTCGCGCTGATCCGTCTGCATGAGCACCATCAGTGTTTCGGCAGACAGCGGCTGCCCTGACATGATTACGAAAAGTGCCCCGACAAGCGACAGCCCCGCCGTCAGGGAGACAAGTACCACCTGCATCCACCGGCGGCGCACGGCAATACATATCCAACCCAAAATATACGCCACCGCAAGCGCCTGACAGGAATCAAGCATCACTATCTTGCGGAGCATATAACCGTTTATGGCGATATTCAGACACACGGGCACCAGTGCCATCGCTGTCACTACCGCCATAAACAGCCAACAGCGTGTCACCGGCAGAGCAATGGCAGCAGCTACGCGGCACACGCCATTATAAAGTTTCCTCATAAACATCCCTATCATTCCGGTTTTTTGAAATCAAAACGCACGTAATCATCCAGATTCATATAGGAGCGGTAAAACAGCCACTGGCGGCCGCTCCGGTCGCGGAAAGGCCAGGAATCGGCCCAGATCACCACAGTATCACCGGCGGCAGTCACCCCGGAAAGCCATACAGTGCCAACTTTGCCCGCACGTCTGTCAAATGCGTCGTGATCAATCATCGGCGATAGTTTGTGACCTTTATATCCACACATACCTGTTTCGCCGGGATATTTGGTGTCAACATTTCCGTTAAAATCGGCGAGTGCCTCCGGAACGACAGCATACTCTTTCCCCGGATAAACAAGATTTACACATCCAATCTGGAACGCGCCGTTCCAGTTCCCATATTCAACCAACGCCAGGGTCGTAATCTTATCCATACCCTCGAGAGTGTGTATATCCCTGAACACCGTACCGTTTTCTGAACTATGCAACGATTTCATGATCTCGTCATTCTCGGAATAGACCTTCTTCTGCTCGCTGATTACATTCATCAACAACGAGGCTGTAAGTACGGCAGCAAGGAGGGCAAGACCTCCCCAGAAACGGCTGTTGAGCCTGCCGGTTCGCCTTACGGTCATGCCTATGCCGATGGCCGACAGAATCTGGGTAAGCCATCCGAACCGGGCGGAGGCATCGACCAGAACCAGACAGAATACAGCCGAGACAACGGCGGCGGTCAGGCAAAGGGTGAAGGGGGGCGTGACAAGGAGGCGGCGCATGGCGTGACGTTTGCGCGGGAGCCAGAGCCCCAGGGCGATGACCGCCAGCAGCAGCAACAGCAGCAGCCCCCGCTCCACCG
>USKE01000254.1 GCA_900555165.1 uncultured Porphyromonadaceae bacterium
TATAGTAATGAACGGAATCTCTGCTGGTTACGTGCAAGCAGGATGGTGATGCCGACATTCTGGATCAGCGGACAGAGCAATGCCGCGAAGAAAATCACGGTAATCAGGTACGAATCCACATAATCAGCACCGGCCCAAAGGATTATGAACTGTTTTCCAAATACGATGAACCCCGAAAGTATCAGGGCAAGCATGCAGAACTGAAGGCGTCCGGTCTTGATGAACAGGTCTGAGATCTCCCGGTCATTACGCGGGTCAGTGGCCAGAACCGTGATGCGCGGCAATAACACGGAGTTGAACGATGTCGACATCGACATGTAGAGATTCATGAGCGTTATCGCCAGCGAGAATATCGCCACAGCTACCGTACCGCTGTAAACTCCAAGCACAAACTGCCCAGTTCCCCAATATATGCGGTCGACAATGGCTCCCAGGAAATTCCACCAGCTGAATACAAGTATCTCTTTCAGCAAGGGGATGTTGAAATGTCCGAAATCAATCTTGATATGCAGTCTATATCTGCAATAGATCAGATTGGCCGCAAGCGTGCCGAGACTGAACACCGTCTGTACAACCACCATCGCTATCGCCTTGTATCCCATGGCAAGCACTGCAATCATCACGGCTGTGCTCAGCAGGATGCGCACGATACTCAGAATGCGCTGGAAAACGAAATGCTCGTAGGCGGAGATGATTGAGCCAAAGACGCTGAACGGGAATGTGACGGCGAGGTTGAAGACCATCAGCCCCATCATCACCTTGGCCTGCGAGACCTCGGCGGGAGTCATCGAGCGGTCGAACATCGCGTCGACATTGAAATACAGCACAATACCGGCAATGGTGACTAACAGGCCCATTACTGTATAAGCCGTCAGGAACATTCCGTACAGCCTCCATTCATCCTGCTTTGTGCCGGTAGCCCTGATTTTTGCAGTATACCTTACGATCGCCGAACCGAACCCGAAATCGAGCAGTGTCAGATATGCAATCACCGAGGCCACCAGCGAGTACAGGCCATACTCGTTCTGCCCCAGACACCTCAGCATGTAAGGTGTGTAGAGCAGACCGGTGATGATGTTCAGCCCGATGATGACGTAATTGAGCGCGGCCCCTGCCTTTACCTGGTTCATTTGAAAGACAGCTTGATGCTAATCAGCTGAATTGGATATATCACTATATTCTGTAAAATAGGGCACTTGGCGCATAACCACACAATACTCTTTTACTCAAATAGTTAAAGATGGGTGTGTTATGCACTACAGAAAACTTGGGCTCATCTGGGAGCCGATGTCAGGCAAAATTTACTCTATAATAGAGTCACTTTTACGGATACAAAGGTAAGAATTGTAGGCATAACTGGCAAATTAAAAATATCACAGGATCTAATTAGGAGTAGCAATTATCTGGTATTCAATAAACAAAAAATATCCGACAGCTCTATATAAGAGCTATCGGATATAACATATAAGAGTTGCCGGATCGAGTTGCCAGAAATGTTACCTGGCGATCTGCGGGTTATTCCCCGGGATTATTTGGCGGTGAAGACGCGGTATTCGCCGGGGGCGAGTTTGGCAGGGATGTCGGCAGCCTGGCCGTCGAAGTGGTTGACCAGCTCGGTTACCTCAGGCACTTTGCCGGTGAAGGTCACGGGGGCGTCAGCGGCGCCGAGGTTCACCATCACTACGACCGGACGGTTGTCAACCGTGCGCGAGAACACATAGAGGTCGGGGCTCTCGGTCTCGTAACGCTCGATTACACCACCTTCCACACCGGCGCGCAGGGCGGGTTCGCGGTGCTTGAGGGCATTGAGTTTCTGATAGAAGGTGAAGTATTCGTTGCGGGGTTCCCACTGGGGGGCCTTGTCTTTCACAAAGAACTCGAGGGCGCGGTTCAGGCCGGTTTCCTGGCCGGTATAGATCAGCGGCATGCCGGGCAGCGTGTAGCTCAGCACGGCGAAGGCGCCCGAGAGGTTGCCGAGACGCTCGAATTCGGTGCCCTCCCACGAGTTCAGGTCGTGGTTCGAGGTCATATTCATCAGATACGAGTCGGCGGGATAGTCAACTGCCTGCTGAGCCAGCAGCGAGTCGATTGCCACGGCATGTTTCACGGGGAATGTGCGCATCTCGCCCTGGGCATTCCTAAATGTGTACTGCCCTGCTGTGGCCGCGATTTCACTGAAGAGGTCTTTCATCGGCCAGTTGTAGCCTGCGTCAAAGCCGTTTTTCTGGATTTCGGGCTTGCTGGCCTCGGCGAGCATGAATACGGGCTTGATTGAGTCGAGGCGCGGGCGTGTCTCGTCCCAGAAATCGGTGGGAACCTCACCGGCCACATCCATGCGGTAGCCGTCGATGCCGATTTCTGAGATCCAGAACTTGAGGGCGTCGACCATGGCCTCGCGCATCTCACGGTTCGAGTAGTCGAGCTTGTAGACGTCGGTCCAGTCATAGGGGCCGTACATCTGGCCGAGTGAATCCTTGGCGTACCAGTCGGGGTGAGCCTCGACCCATGCATTGTCACGGCCAGTGTGGTTGGGCACCCAGTCGAGGATTACCTTCATCCCCATCTCATGGGCTTTGTCTACGACCGCCTTGAACTGTTCGATAGTGCCGAACTCGGGATTGAAGGCCTTGTAGTCGCGCACGGCATAGTAGCTGCCCAGACCGCCTTTGCGGCCGATTTCCGAAATAGGATGCACGGGCATGAACCAGAGCACATCCACGCCAAGTTCCCTCAGGCGCGGCAGCTGTTCGGCGAACTGTGTCACCGAGCCCGAGTCGGTGTACTGACGCAGGTTAACCTCATAGATCACGGCATTGCGTGTCCATTCGGGGTGTTTGACGTTGGTGTAGGTCGAGTCGCGGTCAGCGGCTTTTGCATCACCCTTCTTGCCTGCGCAGCCTATGAGCGCCATGGCGGCGACACCGAGAGCGGCTACGCAAAAAATCAGTTTTTTCATGATTTAGTGATTAAATGAATATAAGTAATTATTGAGAAGATAACTGAAATTAATCCTCATTTTTCTCGGGCACGCGCAACTGCCAGAAAGCCACAGCGGCGGCCGCGCCCACGTTAAGCGAATCGACACCGTGAGCCATCGGGATGCGCGCCACATAGTCGGCTCCGGCAATTACCCGGCGTGCAAGGCCGTCGCCCTCCGTGCCGAGTATGATGGCAAGTCGCGGCTCGGCTGCAAGCTCGGGGTCGTCGATGGCCACCGAATCGTCACGCAATGCCAGGGCCACAGTCTTGAAAC
>USKE01000255.1 GCA_900555165.1 uncultured Porphyromonadaceae bacterium
CCTCTCGGGCATCGAGTGTTCGGTCTTCGTCCTTACCGACGGCAACGGCTCATACCGCATACTGCCTGTCGCCAAAGACTACAAACGCATCGGCGAGGGCGACACCGGCCTCAACACCGGCGGCATGGGCGCCGTCAGCCCCGTGCCTTTCGCCGACAAAGAGTTCATGGAGAAGGTCGAGACCCGCATCATACGCCCCACAATCGAGGGGCTGAAAAAGCGCGGCATCGTCTACCGCGGTTTCATCTTCCTGGGACTCATCAACGTAGACGGCGAACCCATGGTGATAGAATACAACGTGCGCATGGGCGACCCCGAGACCGAGGTCGTGATGCCGCGTATCAAGTCAGACCTGCTCCCGCTGATAGATGCCGCCGCCCGTGGCGACTTAGGAAATCTGCCGCTTGAGATCGACAGGCGCGCCGCCACCACCGTGATGCTCGTATCTGGCGGTTACCCCGGCTCATACGCCAAAGGGAAGGTCATCACCGGTGCCGACGACACTGCGCCCACAATCCCCTTCCACGCCGGCACCGCCCGCGACGCCGAAGGGCGCCTCGTTACCTCCGGTGGCCGCGTGATAGCCCTCACAAGCTATGGCGAAACCCAGACCGAGGCCCTTGAGCAGAGCTACCGCGCCGCCGCCAAGGTTGACTTCGAAGGCAAGTATTACCGCCGCGACATCGGCAAGGATATCTTATAAGCAAGCGAGATGTAACGTATGATTGATGTAACGTATGTTTTGTAATGTAACGTATGTGACTTATGTGACTTATGTAACTTATGTTATTTATGTAAAGCCACATACGTCACATACACCACATAAGTTACATAAGTTACATAAGTCACATAAGTCACATAAGTCACATACGTTACATAAGTCACATACGTTACATAAGCCACATCCGCCAGTCCGGCTTGCCCCCCGGGGCGCCCTCAGCTTGCGCTCTCAGGGTCAGTATACCACTTGGAATAGAAAAGATAATTGTGGGCTATCTTCTCGTTGAGCTCTTTTGATTTCTCGGGCTCCATCATCTTGATGAACTTGGCGGGGGCGCCGGCCCACATCTCGTGAGGGCCGATTTTGGTCTTCGACAGCACCACGGCACCGGCGGCCACAAGGGCCCCCTCGCCCACCTCGGCATCATCCATCACCACGGCACCCATTCCTATAAGCGCGTAATCATGAATATGCGCCCCGTGGATGGTGACGTTGTGCCCTATCGAGACATCGTCGCCGATCTCAATGGTCGACTTCTGGTAGAGCGTGTGCAGCACGGTGCCGTCCTGGATGTTCACGCGGTTGCCGATACGGATCGAGTTCACGTCGCCGCGCAGCACGGTGTTGAACCACACCGAGCACTCGTCGCCCATGACCACATCGCCTATCACAGTAGCGTTCTCGGCCAGGAAACAGTCTTTGCCTATCTGGGGGGTAAAGCCCCGCAGGGGTAGTATCAGAGCCATTTTCAGATTATTTTACGAGCGGTTGTGTCTTTGTTTCGAGCCAGGCGGCCTGTTCGGGATTGAGCAGAGGGGTCAGGCGCGAGCGCACCTCGCGGTGATAGCCGTTCACCCAGTCTATTTCGGCATCGGTCATGATGGCGGTATCAAACAGGTTAAGGTCGAACGGGAACAGCGTCATGGTCTCGAACCTGAAGAAGTTGCCCATCTCGGTGGTGAACGCCGGCACGGTAAGCACCAGGTTCTCGCAACGGATGCCATGCACTCCCTCGCGGTAGAGGCCCGGCTCATTTGAGGTCATCATGCCCGGCTGGAGCGCGTAGGGCACGTCGTTCAGACGGATGCTCTGCGGACCCTCGTGTACCGACAGGAAATGACCCACGCCGTGGCCCGTGCCGTGCAGGTAGCTGAGCCCCTCTTTCCAGAGGAACTGACGTGCCAGCGCGTCGAGCTGACCGCCGCGCGTGCCTTCGGGATAGATGGCCTGAGCCAGCGCGATGTGCCCCTTCATCACCAGGGTGAAGTCATGGCGCTCGTCGGCCGTGGGGGTGCCCATACAGATGGTGCGGGTGATGTCGGTGGTGCCGTATTTGTATTGCGCGCCCGAGTCGATGAGCAGCAGTCCGTGCGGTTCGATGCGCACCGACGATTCCTCAGTGGCCGAATAGTGCACGATGGCGCCGTGAGGACCGTAGCCGGCGATAGTGTCGAACGACGGCTCGAAATACTCGGGCTGTTTCGACCGGTATTCGGTAAGGATGTCGGCCACGTCAAGCTCGGTAAGGCTCTCGCCGGTGGCATTGCGGCGCTCGATCTCCATAAACGCGCCCACCAGTGCGGCACCGTCGCTCTCCATGGCGCGGCGGATACCCTGGATCTGCACCGAGTTCTTGACAGCTTTCAGCAGGGCCACGGGCGACGCGCCGCTGACGGCACGCGCCCCCAGGGCGTCGCGCAGACGGGCGGCTACGCGCGAAGGCTCTACAAGCACCGTGGCTGTGGCGGGAAGATTCTCGAGATACCCGACCACCGACTCGTAAGGGGCAACCTCCACGTTGTTTGCTGCGAGATAGTCCCTGACCTCATCGTCGATCTTGGCGGGATTGATGAACAGCACGGCACCGGTCTCGGCCAGATAGAGGAACGAGGTGGCTACCGGAGTGCACGACACGTCAGACGAGCGGATGTTCAGAGTCCACGCCACGTCGGTCAGGTCGGTAATTATTATAGAGGTGGCACCTTGCTCGAGAGTCTGGGCAAGCACCTGTTTCATCTTGTCGGCGGCGTCACGGCCGGCATATTTCACGTCATGAAGGAACACAGGGTCTGACGGGAGGCCGGGGCGGTCGATCCAAATCGTGTCAATCGGTGCGAAATGCGTGTCGAGTTTCAGGTCATGCTTTGCCAATACGGCACCCATGGCGTCGGCCTCGGTGGCCGGGAAGAGGAAACCGTCGATGCCGACAGTCTGCCCTTTCACGAGATTGGTCAAAAGCCACTGGGTGATGGTGGGCGTGCCGGGAATACCCTCTTTCATCAGCTTAATGCCTGTGCCGTCAAGCTGCAATGCCGCCTGGATGAAATAACGCGAGTCGGTCCAGAGCAAAGCCTCGTTGAGCGTGACCACAAGCGTGCCTGCCGACCCGGTGAAACCGCTCAGCCAGCGGCGCACCTGCCAGTGCGAGGCGATATACTCGCCCAGATGGGCGTCGGTCTGCGGGATTACGACAGCGGCGATGCC
>USKE01000256.1 GCA_900555165.1 uncultured Porphyromonadaceae bacterium
GGAATCTTGCGCCGCGATGCGGCTTATGCTTCGCGCTATGGCACCTTATATTTTATCGGACGAGGGTGTTGCAGAACTCCTTGCATTGTAGGGACATCGCTTTGCGATGTTTGGCTATTCAGTTGATTGCCAGTTAAACATCGCAAAGCGATGTCCCTACAATTTAGGCGAAAAACCGGTTCTGCAACACCCTCAATGATTACCGGCGGCTTGGATATGCGCGTCAGAGTCTTTGGGAAATCAGCGCTCGATGGTCTGGAGTCGGTCGGGGCCTACCGAGACGATGGAGATGGGGGTGGCAAGTTTCTCCTCAAGGTAGGTGATGTAGTTCTTGAAAGCCTCGGGGAGCTTGTCGGCCTCGGTGATGCCGGTCATGTCGGTTTTCCAGCCGGGGAGGGTGGTGTAGACCGGTTTTACCTCCTGTTCGCCCTCGCCGACGGCGAAGGGGAAACGGTCGGTCTTATTGCCGTTGATTTCGTAGGCCTCGCAGACTTTGATTTCGTCGAAAGTGTCGAGCACGTCTGATTTCATCATGATTAGGTTGGTGACGCCGTTGATCATGATGGCGTAACGGAGGGCAACCAGGTCGATCCAGCCGCAACGACGCTCGCGGCCGGTGACGGCGCCGTATTCGTGACCGCGGTCACGGATAAGTTTGCCGGTTTCGTCGAACAGCTCGGTGGGGAAGGGACCCGAGCCTACGCGGGTGCAGTATGCCTTGAAAATGCCATAGACCTTGCCGATACGCCCGGGAGCCACGCCCAGACCGGTGCATGCGCCGGCGCAGACGGTGTTCGATGATGTCACGAACGGATATGAGCCGAAGTCGACGTCGAGCATCGTGCCCTGGGCACCCTCGGCGAGTACGCTTTTCCCCTGCGAGAGCAGGTCGTTCACCATATATTCTGAGTCTACAATCTCGAATTCCTGCAGATAGCGCACGGCGTCGAACCACTGGGCCTCAAGCCGGGCGAGAGCCTCCATATCGATGTCGGCGCCCAGAGCCTTGAGCTGTGCCAGGTGCGAATCGCGCAGGGCGGCGTATTTGGTGTCGAGACCGCTCTCGGTGTCGCCTACGCGCAGTCCGTTGCGCGACGTCTTGTCGGTGTAGGTGGGGCCGATACCCTTGCCTGTGGTGCCGATGCGGGCGCTCCCCTTGGCAAGTTCCTTGGCGGCGTCGAGCAGACGGTGTGTGGGGAGGATGAGGTGTGCCTTTCGCGAGATTTTCAAACGGTCTTTCAGCGGCGTGCCCGATGCTTCGAGGGCCTCGGCCTCCTCGCGGAAGAGGATGGGATCGAGAACCACACCGTTGCCGATGATATTTGTCTGCCCTTCGGTGAACACGCCCGACGGAATCGAACGCAACACGTATTTCTTGCCGTCGAACTCAAGTGTGTGTCCGGCGTTGGGGCCACCCTGGAAACGGGCGACAGCGTCGTAGCGCGGCGTGAGCACGTCAACGACCTTACCTTTTCCTTCGTCGCCCCATTGCAGGCCGAGCAAAACGTCAACTTTCATTTGTCTGTTTTCAGTTTAGTATGTTGATGATGAGTTTATTCATTTTTCGTCGCCGGCGCTGAGTCTCCGTCGTTCCTCGCGTCGGGCTTTCTCGGCCTCGCGCCGCTGGCGTTCAAGTTTCCTGAGCCGTTTCTGGCAGCTGCCGCAGTGGCCGTAGACGTAGACCATGCAGTAGTCGGGCCTGAAAGTGGCGTGGCGCACGGCGGTGAGCTCGCGCAGTTTCTCGTCGTCATGCACCTCGTGTATCTTGCCGCAGAGACTGCACACCAGGTGGTAGTGGCTGCCCGATGTCGATGGCTCCACACGCTCGTATTGCGTGGGCTGGTCGGCGAACCGGTGCTGGGTGACCAGTCCGGCGTCGACAAGCACATGAAGCGACGCGTAGATGGTCGAGAGGCTCACATGATAACCGTCGGCCTCGAGCACTTCCCTCAGCGAATCGGCGAAGAAGTGGCTGTCGGTCTCGAACACTTTCTCGAGAATGGCGAACCTTTCGGGTGTACGCCGCATCCCCTTCTGGCGCAGATACGCCACAAGAGCCATGCGGGCATTCTCGATTATGGTCGATTCTCTTTTCACGGTGTGCGAGGGCCGGGGGTCAGTTGCCGAGTTCAGAGAGGAACTTGATGCGCATCAGGCGAATCTCCTCCTCGCTATAGTCGTTGCCGAGTTCGTCGATAGCGGCCTGCAGGGAGTCTGATTCGGCTTCTTTGAAGTATTCGAATATATCTTCCTGATGGTCTTCGTCAATGACCTCGTTGATGAAGTAGTTGATGTTGATTTTCGTGCCGGAGTAGACGATGGCCTCGATTTCATCGAGCAGTTCGCTGAACTCCATGCATTTGGAGTTGGCCAGCTCGTCGAGGTCTATCTTGCGGTCGATGGCCTGGATAATTGAGATCTTGATGCGGCTCTTGTTGGCCACCGACCGCACGCGCAGGTCTTCGGGCCGCTCGATCTCGTTCTCCTCCACATGGGTGCGTATGACCTTTATGAAATCTTCGCCATAGCGGTGCGCTTTGCCGGCGCCTACGCCGGTGATGTTCTGCAGCTCCTCCATGGTGATGGGGTAGGTGGTGGCCATGGCCTCGAGCGAGGGATCCTGGAAGATCACATAGGGGGGCAGACCGTATTTCTTTGCCGTTTTCTTGCGCAGATCCTTGAGGATGGAGTACAGCTCGGGGTCTACGGCACAGGCGGCGCCGCTCTTTACCACTACTTCCTCTTCCTGTTCCGAGAAATCGGTGTCTTCTACAATCTTGAACGTTTTCGGTTTCTTCAGATATTCCTTTCCGGCTGCCGTGAGTTTGATCAGGCCGAAATTCTCTATGTCGCGGTCGAAATATCCGGCGATGGTGGCCTGCTTGATCACAGCCGCCAGATAGCGGCGGTCGCCTCCCTGGGCAGAGCCGAAGACCTCGAGATCTTCGTGGTGGTACGATCTTACCTCGTTGGTCTCGCGCCCGAGGAGCACGTCGAGGATATGTTCGGCTTTGAATTTCTCTTTAAGGGCGGTGACTGCTTCCATCACCATTAACAAATCTTCTTTGGCGTCCACTTGTTTCTTGGGATTTAAACAATTGTCGCAGTTTCCACAGTTGTCGACGTTATATTCCTCGCCGAAATAGTGCAGCAGTGTCTTGCGGCGGCCCCCCCGTGACTCCGGCTACCAAGACGTGATCG
>USKE01000257.1 GCA_900555165.1 uncultured Porphyromonadaceae bacterium
ACGGCCGCCTGGCCGGAGAGATAGCGCTCACCGGAGGCCGCGGCACACTCCCCGGGGCTGCTCCCGGCATATACATCGTGCGCGTGGCCACCGGGGGCGCTCCGGTCGTAAAGACTGTAATCGTGAAATAATCATTCAATCACAATATCCGATATGAAAAAAACCATCGTCAACACACTGACTGCCGTGGCACTTCTTGTGCCTGGGGCTCTGTCTGCCGGCGAGAGCGTGCCCTACACCTCCGACATCGGCAGCAACTATTCACTCTGCCCGGGGTGGCAAAACGTAAAACGCAGCGACAACTACTGGAGCTATGACCGCGACAGCGACTTCTCGACTCCCGGCACCTCGGGGGGCATGATGCACCCCTGGGAACCGGAAGACGACGCCGACGCCATGCTCATCTCACCCGCCATCGAGCTTACCGAAGGCGCATCTTACATAGTCAGTTTCTGGGCCAAGACCACCGGCAACGCCACCAATGAGCGCGAGGCGTTCAAGCTTTTCATGGGCCCGACGGGCACAATGTCGGCCCTCAAGGCCACCACGCCGCTGATCAGTGTCTCGGACTATTACCACAACGACGATTTCGAGCTATTCTCGGCCACGTTCACCGCGTCGGCCACGGGCGACACCTATTTCGGCATCCATTGCTGCAGCGAGTCATACCAGGGCAACCTCAGTGTGACAGGGTTCTCCGTCAAGGCCGACGGCCAGGAAACACCCGAGACACCCGAAACCGTCAAAGAACTGCCGTATGTAGCCGATTTCACCTCGCAGGAGAGTTTCGGCGAGTGGACAAGCCTTGCCGGCCCAGGCGCCGCATCGACCATGCCCTGGCACCTGAACACATACGTCGGATTCGCAGAGTTCGACAGCTCGGAGGGTGTGGCCGAAGACAACTACTTCATCTCGCCGGCGCTGAACCTCAGCGAGGCCGGGCAGTACCTGGTTACACTCGAGTACACCGCACAGGGCACATTCGACATCGTGCTGGGCACCGACAAGACCGATCCGGCATCGTTCACAACCGTGCTGATGTCTGAGAACGACGTCACCAAGTTCAACGAAATCGTCGAGCTCCCCGTGCAGATCACCGAACCGGGCAAATATTACGTGGCCATGCACCTGAAGGCCGCAGTCGGCTCATATTTCGGTTACCGCATGCACGCCTTCAAGATCAAGCGCAACCTCGCGGTGCCTGCCGTGGTAACCGACCTCAGGGCCGTTGCCGACGCCACCGACCAGCTGAAAGCCACACTGACATGGACCAACCCGGCTCTCGACAATCTCGGCAACCCGCTTGACGCAATAACCGCAATCGAGATAACCCGCAACGGCGAACCCGTTGCCACGCTGACCGACAACCTGACACCCGGCGCACAGGCCACATACACCGACAATGTGCCCGCGGCCGGCTCATATGCCTACACCGTGACCGTACGCAACGCCAACGGCGCGCTCGACGCCGAGCCGATGACCGCATCAGCCGGATACGTAGGGCGTCCGACCGCCGCTTTCCCCTACTCGATCGACATAGACACCGCTTCCGCCGATCAGCTTGAGTTCTTCACTGCCGAGGACGCCAACAACGACGGCCTGGGCTGGGAAGTTGTGACTCAGTATTACCGCACATCGTTCACATCGGTCAACGGCGACACCCCCGAGACCGAGAGCGCCGACAACTATCTGGCCTCGCCCTATCTGCACCTGATGCCGGGATACTATCTGTTCACCAGCTCGATTTCGGCCAGATGCAACAATTTCGAGGTAGGCATCGCCACCGACCGCCACGACCTGGCCGGAACATTCACGAAACTGGGGGGCATCAACGACCAGCAGGAATACGGCTACAATGACTACAAGGTCATCATCCCCATCGACAACGAGGGCGATTACTGCCTGGTATGGCGCCACACCGGCATGTCGACCAACTACGCATACAAATCTGTAGGTCTCGGAGCCGTCTCGCTTGTCGAGCAGGCACTTCTGCCCGGCACTGCCACCGCACTGGGGGCGATCTCAGAGCCGGGTCAGTTCGAGGCCCGTGTGGGGTGGACTAACCCCGAGGCTGACAACGCCGGGCGTCCGCTCACATCGCTGACCAGAATCGAGATTGCCCGTGACGGCGAACTCATCGCCACCCTTACCGACGCCGAAAGCCTCGTGCCCGGCGCCCGTTGCTCGTACACCGACAAGGGTGTGACCGAATCAGGCGAATACATCTACACCGTCACAGTCTACAACGCCAACGGCTGTGCCGAAGAGGATGCCCCGAAATTCACCGCCTTCATCGGCACCGGCGAGGCCATCCCCTACACCGCCGACTTCAATGACTGGACTATTGTCAACGGCGGTGCATCATACGCCTGGGCTGTAGACACTGACAACAGCATCTTCTTCGCCCGCGGCACCTATGACGACGTGGTGTATGACGACGGCATCTACTCGCCCTTCATCCTCTTCGAGAACGGTAAACGTTATATCCTCACCTTCAAGACCTTCGGCACCGACGACATGCAGCAGGGGCAGTTCACGCTGCAGCTCGGCACCTCGCGCGACTTCATGTTCGACATCGCCGAATACAATGTAAGCGGCATGGCCGAACAGGAGCACACACTTGCACTCCTGCCGCGCCCGCATGACCTGAACGACGCCTCCACCGCAGACGGTAACGAGATTCTTGTACCCGTGGGCAACCTCACCCTCGGGTTCCATGTGGGCGCCAACACAGCCGCCAGCATCCGCGACTTCAGCATCGTGCCCGACCCCAATTATGACGCCATCCGGGAAGTTACAGGCAACCACCTAACAGCCGTATGCAACGGGGGCATTCTCACCTTCAGCGCACCCGTAAGCGCGGTAACGGTTACCGACATCGCCGGACGCACGCTCTTCTCGGGCGCCGGATGCGATACCGTCGACCTGCGCGGCCTCGCAGAGTCGTCACTGCTCATCGTCAGCGCCCGGGGCGCCGAGGGCTCGTCAGTGACTCTGAAACTCGCCCGCTGATCCGGGTCATTTCATGAAAAGGGGTTGCAAAACCCGTTTTTCGCCTAAATTGTAGGGACATCGCTTTGCGATGTTTGGTTGACAATCAACAAAATAGCCAAACATCGCAAAGCGATGTCCCTACAATTTGAGGAGTTTTGCAACACCTTCCTTTTCATCA
>USKE01000258.1 GCA_900555165.1 uncultured Porphyromonadaceae bacterium
CCCATTCGTTGACGTTACCTGCCATGTCGTATAAACCGAAATCGTTCGGCCAGAATGATCTGACCGGTGAGGTGTAGTCCCAGCCGTCGTTGGCCGAGCAGCCGTCCCAGGTGTACTGGCCCTTGCGCAGGGCAGGCACGGCGGCACGGATCTGGTTCAGGCGGATGATGTGCTGCGAGAGGTCGCCGTCGAGGGTCTGGGCCACGTTGCCCGATGCGGTGTACTGGCCGAAGTCAGAGGCGGTGACGTCACCTTCGAGGTATGCGCCGAAATATGCGCGGCCCGAGTCCTTGACGGGGTTGTCGGTACCGCCGGCATCGACTTTCATGCCTTTCTTGAATTCGACCTCCGAGCCATAGTAGATACAGGGGATGCCGCGGAAGGTGAACATCAGCGAGAGGTTCTCGGCCCACTGGGCTGTGCCGCCGTTGAAACGGGTGCCGTCGTTGGGGCCGGGGCAGTAGTCGTGCGAGTCTACGTAGACCACGTTGAACGAGGCGTCGTTATAATATTTGTCGCCGCTCTTGGCCACGCCAACCGCAGCGGCGGCGTTGTTGAAGTTGTAGTGCATCGGGAAGTCGATGATCGAGAATCCCGAGTAGTCGCTATAGTCGGGCTCGTGCCAGGCACCGTTCTTCATGAACACGTTATCTGACTCGCGCATTACCGAGGGTTCTGCATCGCAGAGCGCCATGTTGCCGGGGCGTGCCGAGTCATCACCCTCGCGCACGAAGATGTTGTCCCAGAAAGTGGGGTCCCAGTTCCACTGGTCAACAAGGTCTTGCGGCGATTTCCAGGTGTAGAAGTAGCTCGAAAGGTTGGGCTGCTCACGGTAGGTGACGTCTGAGAAACGCGCGCAGCACTCGCCGAACATGAAGAAGGGCGCGCCGTTGAGTCGTTTCGACTTGTACTGCTCGCCAAGCTCAAGGAACTGCGGGATGAAAGAGGTATTGAATGTCAGGCGCGAGATATGGCCGGTGGTGTCGATGCGGAAACCGTCAACACCCATGGCGATGAATTTGCCGTACTGCTCGACAAGATATTTGCTCACCGCGGGGTTCTCGGTGTTCAGGTCCACGCAGTCGCCGGCGATCTGCCCCCACCAGCGGTTGGGATAGTCCCAGTTCCACCCGGTGGCCACGTGATGCCAGTAGTTGTGGTTGTCTTTGTTGGTACCGTCGGTATTCTTGAGGTAGGGGAAACGGGCGTTGTACTGACCTTTGCCGTCAAGCTCGTTGTAGTTCGAGGGGAGCTTGTCGTAGTTGGGAATCAGCGATGCCGAGACACTGGCCTGGTTGCGGATATCCTGCGAGCGGTAGAACAGCTCGGCGAAATGTTTCTCGCCGAAGTTACCGGTGTGGTTGAGCACGATGTCGAGGATGATCTTCATCCCTTTGGCGTGGGCGGCGTCGATAAGGTCCTGGAACCTGACGTCTTCGGCGGCGCCCCACTCCTTGCGGCTCTCGTAGCGCAGGTCTACGTTCGAGAAATCCATGGCATGGTAGCCGTGGAAGTCGGTGCCTGAACAGTTCTGCACGATGGGGGTAATCCAGATTGCGGTGAAACCGAGCGCCTTGATGTAGTCGAGCTTGTCGATCAGGCCCTTGAAATCACCGCGCCAGTCGGGGTCATTGTTGGCTATCTGCACTGCCTGGTGGTCCCAGCCGCAGACGTTGTTTGTCTGGTCACCGTCATAGAAACGGGTGGTCATGGCAAAATAGATGGTCTCGTCGCGGAAATCGGTGCGCTCGCCGACAAATGTCGCCGCCGGAGCCTGCACCGCCGCACATGCCATCAAGCCGCCTAAAAGCAGCTTCTGTACCTTGTTCATGGTAGAAATTAGTGAAAGATGAATATAAGTAAATTAAGTAAGAATATCTCTCGATACGGCCGTCATACGGCCGGAAATGGGCTCAGAAGAGCCTGCCATGCCTGCACAGGCACCTTTTCACGGTGCAAAAGTAGTGATTCCATATTTTTCGCACAAGGAAGAAAAATATGTTTTTGAGCATAATTGAGTATATATTTTCATATTGGCACGAAAACGGATTATAGCTTCCAGAGCATCTCCGGCACCTTTGATTTTGAAACAAAAGATAAAATTCGTAATTTTGCGTTGCAGAATCTGTCCTGGCATTATCTGACACACGCATACAGATCTGCCTCTGCCAGTCAGCAGGGTTCCGGAAACTCAGTAATCTGTAATGAAGAATAACCTGTTCAAACGGTTTCTCGAGCGCTATGTCAGCGCATGGACCGTACTCGCCTGTGACGTGACCATGTCTACGCTGGCGTCATGTTGCGTGCTTTTGGCCGCCCAGTTGCTTTTGTGGCCCACAAGCATCGCTTTCGCTGTCGTGTGGATTGCCGCATCGGCCATACTCTCGGCGTTGATGTTCTATATGCTGCGCACTTACCGTATAATAGTGCGCTACTCCACGTTCCACGATGTGGGGCGCATCTGGGTGGCAATATTCTTGAAAGCCGTGGGCTTGCTGGCCGTGATGCTGCTGTTCGCCCATGACCGTGAAAACGCATACACCACCAAGATTATCTCGGCCATGGTGCTGTGCGACATGCTCATCACCACATTTTTCCTGCTGCTGGTGCGCATCGTGACCATGATTGCTTTCGACGCCATCAAGAAACGCTACATGCACCACCGCGACGACAAGACCCGCGTGATGCTCTATGTCGGGCGCCGCTCTGATAAGGCCGTATCGCTCGTCACGCGCCTGCGCTCGGCCAAGCACTACCAGATTGTGGGGTTCATCGCCCCGGGCAATCCGCGCTCGCACGCCCAGCTGGCCGGTGTCCCCGTGTTCTTTGTCGACTGTGCCCGTGACCTCGAGAACCTGCACGACTCACAGGGGGTCGATGCCGTGCTCTTCCCACACGAAGTGGATGTGCGCGCCGAGTCTGACCGCCTGATACATTTCTGCCAGGAGGCCTCGGTGAAGACCCTCGTGGCCCCCGGCATCGACGAGATGGACGCCACCAAGCCGCTCGCCTCGCACGCCATACGCAAGATACGCATTGAGGATCTGCTCAACCGCCCCGAAATAAAGATCTCGATGGATGAGATAAAACGTAACTTCCAGGGCAAGACGATACTCGTCACCGGCGCCGCCGGCTTCATCGGCTGCA
>USKE01000259.1 GCA_900555165.1 uncultured Porphyromonadaceae bacterium
CCGCCACATCTTCAACCGCTGGGGGCAGGAGCTTGCCCACCTCACCGACCCCTCACAGGGATGGAACGGCAAATACAACGGCAAGACAGTGCCCTCGGGCGCATATTATTACGTCATCACGGCCAAAGGTGCCGACGGGCGCAAATACAAGCTCTCGGGCGACATAAACATCATCAGTTTCAAGCGCTCGGCCACCGGTACGGGCAACACCGGCGAGAACTGACGCGCCGGGCAATTTTTCCGGCCGCCATACGTTATAATGTAACGCGCGTGCCGCAGGCCATAAGAACACCATGATTGTAGGGAGGATTTACAGAACTCCTCGAATTGTAGGGACATGCCTTTGGCATGTTAGGTTATATTACTGATAATCAGCCAAACATCGCAAAGCGATGTCCCTACATTTCAATCATATGCCAGGTTCTGCGATACCCATTACGCGTCATATATCACAGGGATTGATGAAGAAACAAGACAACATACAGCACGACATATCACCCGCGGGCAACGATGCCGGCAAAACACCGGAAATATCAGAGAGCGCCCTCGCGGCGCAGGGCACGCTCGCCGTCACCGGAGCCAGGGTGCACAACCTCAAGAACATCGATGTGGAGATTCCGCACGGCACACTGTCGGTAATCACCGGCGTGAGCGGTTCGGGCAAATCGTCGCTGGCTTTCGACACCATCTATGCCGAGGGGCAGCGCCGCTATATCGAGACATTCTCGTCATACGCGCGCGGGATGCTCGGGGCGCTCGAACGTCCCGACGTCGACAAGATCTCGGGTCTCGCCCCGGTCATCGCCATCGAGCAAAAGACCATAAACCGCAATCCGCGCTCTACAATCGGCACCACCACAGAGGTCTACGACTACCTGCGTCTGCTCTATGCCCGCGCCGGGGTGGCCCGCAGCTATATCTCGGGCGAGGAGATGGTGAAATATACCCCCGAGAAAATCGTGGGGCTGATAGTGGAGCGCTACGACGGCAAAGCCGTGTATCTGCTGGCTCCGCTGGTAAACAACCGAAAGGGTCATTACAAGGATCTGTTTGAACAGCTCACTAAAAAAGGGTTCCTCAACGTGAGGGTCGACGGCGAGATGCGCGAAATCACCCCCGGCATGAAACTCGACCGTTACCGCAACCACTCTATAGAGCTTGTGATCGACAAGCTGAAGGTGTCGCGCGCCGACGTGCACCGCCTTTCAGAGTCGGTCGCCAAGGCACTTGCCCAAGGCCAGCGCCAGATGATGGTGCTCGACCGCGACTCGGGCGAGGCGCGCCACTACTCACAGGAACTGATGGATCCGGTCAGCGGCATCTCGTACCGCGAGCCGGCTCCGCACAACTTCTCGTTTAACTCGCCGTTGGGCGCGTGCCCCTGCTGCAAGGGTCTGGGCGAGGTCAGCATCGTCGATCGCGACAAAATCATCCCCGACCCGCGCAAATCGATTTACGACGGCGGCATTGTGCCTCTGGGCAAATACCGCAACTCGATGATATTCTGGCAGATCTCGGCTATATGCGAGAAACATGGCGTCACGCTCAAGACCCCCGTGAAAGACCTGCCGGAAGAGGCCATAGACGATATTCTCAACGGCACATCCGAGCCGCTGCGCATATCGTCTGAGAGCCAGTCAATCTCAAGCTACATGACCTCATTCGAGGGGCTTGTGAAATATCTTGAGATACAGCTTGCCGACGATGACGACGTACCGGCCGCGGCACGCAAGTGGAGCGGCCAGTTCTTCTCGCGCCAGGTGTGCCCCGAGTGCCACGGCGCCAGGCTGAACAAACAGGCCCTGCATTTCTTTATCGACGGGAAGAATATCGCCGAACTCTCGGCCCTCGACATCAGCGACCTTTACGAATGGTCGAAGACCGTCGAGGAGCGGCTTACCGACCGCCAGCGCCGTATCGCCACCGAAATCATAAAGGAGATACGCTCGCGCCTGGCCTTTCTGGAAGGGGTCGGCCTGGGCTATCTGTCGCTCGCACGCCCGTCGGCCACACTGTCGGGCGGCGAGAGCCAGCGCATACGCCTGGCGTCGCAGTTAGGGTCAGACCTCGTGAACGTGCTCTATGTGCTCGACGAGCCTTCGATCGGCCTCCATCCCAGCGACAACCGCCGGCTCATAGACTCGCTGAAATCGTTGCGCGACGCCGGAAACTCGGTTATCGTCGTGGAACATGACCGTGACATAATGCTCGACGCCGACTATATCGTAGACATAGGTCCGGGCGCCGGCCGCGCCGGCGGCTCACTGCTGTTCGAAGGCACTCCGGCGCGTCTGCTCGAATCCAAAGGCCTGACCGCCGACTATCTTTCCGGGCGCCGGCATGTCATCCCCCCCGTCGACAAAAAACGCCCCGCCCCCGAGAAATGGATGGAACTGCTCGGCGCCACAGGCCATAACCTGCAGGATGTGGATTTCCGTTTCCCGCTGGGTACGCTGACCTGCGTTTGCGGCGTCTCGGGTTCGGGCAAGTCGTCGCTTGTCAACGGCACTCTGCGCCCCATACTCACGCGGCATTTCTACCGCTCGCTCGAAGAGCCGCTCCCTTACCGCGAACTGCGCGGCCTGGAACATATCGACAAGGTCATAACGGTCGACCAGTCGCCGCTGGGACGCTCGCCGCGCTCGAATCCCGCCACCTATACCGGCGTTTTCTCAGACATCAGGGCGCTGTATGTTTCGCTCCCCGAGTCGAAAATCCGCGCCTACAAGCCGGGACGTTTCTCATTCAACGTGGCCGGAGGACGGTGCGAGGAGTGCAAGGGTAACGGCTGGAAAGCTGTGGAGATGAACTTCCTGCCAGACGTGCTCGTGCCGTGCGAGGCCTGCGGCGGCAAACGCTACAACCGCGAGACCCTTGAGGTGCGGTTCAAAGGGAAGTCGATAGCCGACGTGCTTGACATGACCGTTGACCAGGCGGTGGAGTTCTTCGCCAATCAGCCGAAGATCGCCCGCAAACTGCAGACCCTGCTGGACGTGGGTCTTGGTTATGTAACACTGGGCCAGAGCGCCACCACCCTTTCCGGCGGCGAAGCACAGCGCGTGAAGCTGGCCAATGAGTTGGCCCGCCGCAGCACTGGCAAGACCGTGTATATTCTGGACGAG
>USKE01000260.1 GCA_900555165.1 uncultured Porphyromonadaceae bacterium
CCAAAAACGATACGCCGGCCAACCCCGCCACACTCGACAAGCACTGGAACCGGTTTGATACCGTCATCCCCGAGATTATCACCCCCGACACCTGGATGGAGCGCTGGAGCGCCGACGACGGGCGCACCGTGCCCTTCCGCGGCGTGTACCCCCTGCGCGACTTCTACTGGTCGTCAAAAGAGCTGTTCAACGGATATGCCGACAAAGCCGGGGTAGCCAAGTCGCCCGAGACCTCGCGCAAGGAGGTGCCCGGCTATGCCGGATACTGGGATGACCTGAAACGCAGTTTTGTGAACCAGCCGTTTGTGCGCGCCCATTTCGCCGACCCGTCGGCCGCGTGGGAGGGGTTCGCGTCGCTTAACAACGACGGTTCGCAGGCCATAATCCGTGACCTCGACGCCATTGCCGGTACACTCGGCGAGGCCCGCGACAAGGAGTACGCGCGTCAGCTCGACGAGATTGCGCGCGACATGCACCGCTCGCTCTCGGCATATTTCGAACCTGATGACCCCGCCGAGCGCAACCGCCGTATAAAACTGATTGCCCGCGACATACACCGGGCGCTCGATGCTGCCATATCCAGGGAACCGGGTGTGTTCGGCCGCATAATCGACGGGCTGATGATCGCCCCCGAGGAGCCGCGCAACATAGCCTACGACGTGATTGTGTGTCATATCGACACCCCGCGCGACTTCACCGCCGTGAACTTCATACGCGCCCAGGCCGGGGTAGACCTCAACATGTCGCGTGAAGAGAATACCGCGCGCCTCATTGACTATTACATGGCCGACGACGAGGCCGACCTGTGCCGCTGTCTGTCCGAGCAGGAGCTTGACCTCGATACGGTGCTTTCGGGCGATGTAGACTCGATGGGCACCATCGGCGACGTGGTTGTCAAACACCTTTTCGACTATTGGGTAGAGCATCTTAACCGCCGGTGCGCCACGCTCGAAGGGGCGTTGCCGCATGCCGACGAAGTGGTGATGATGTTCATGACGCTTTTCAGCCGTCTGGGCCTGCGCCGCGAGCTTGCCGCAAAGATAAACCGCTATGCCGAGATATTCCCCGAGGCCGAACAGCCCAACGCCATCGGCGACCTGGCCTCGCTGACATTCAACAACTTCATAACCTCGGTGGGACGCGACTGGATGAAGGCCGTCGACCTCGACGAGGTTTCGTCGCGTGCGGCGGCTGTGGGGCTGAATGTCGACCTCTCGCCGCGCGGCATCGAGGCGCGCCGTCGTCCGCAGCCGCTTGTCGAGACGCTTGAGGTGTTTGACCGCGCGTCGCAGATTCTCAACTCGCCGGGCGCCATAGACCTGGCCGCGCTGAGCCAGCTGCCGTTCTGGAACCATTACCGCCGCTGGAAGAATTTCCTCTTCATGGGCCTTCTGCTGTCGGCCGACGTGTCTAAGGCCAATCCCGAGGCCAACACCCGTCTGGGCCACCTGCTCGAAGAGCTCCATGCATAACCATAAAAATATAAATCCGTTATGGACAACCATACATTCGCAGGATTCAGGCAGCTGTGTCTGACCTACGTGCTCGAGTTCACCGACTATCAGGGGATAGGCCAGGATCCGCTCTACCGTCGCTATGACAGTGTGGAGTCGGTAGTGCGCCGCGGCAACATACCGCAGCAGTTCCGCCGGTTCCTGGCACGGCCGCTGCATGACCCCGACAAGGGTGAGATACGCTGGTATGTGCCCGACTGGAACGACGAGGAGGTTCCCGTACCCCTCGGCACCCTCCAGGGCCCCGAACTTGAGAAATACCGCGCTATAAGGAAACGCACCGTCGACGCCTGGATGCAGTCGCTCGATACCCTTTCGGGCGAGGATCTCCAGATCATGATGGGCGCGCTCAAACATATCTCGGATGACTTTATCTTCTGCAGCGGCGACGAGGTCTATCTCGTGGGGTGGGGGATGAAACCCTCCCCCTCTTACCAGGGGAGGGGTACTGTGCTGCACAACTGCCCCAGACCGCGTCCGCGCAAGCCGGTGGGACCTTTGCCCCCCGAGACGCCTCCCGGTGGCGGTGATGAGGTGAAGGAGATACTTCCGCCGCCACCCCCTCCCGAGCCGCCGATGGCGCGCCTGCGTTTCCTGCCGGGCGACCCGACCGCTGAGGTACAGCCCGAACTTGCCGAGCAGATGCGTCCGCTCGGGTATGTGCTCACTCCGGCTGATATTCCGGGCGTGCACCCGCCGCAGGGTGCCACATTCATGGGGTGGGATCCCAACCCGGTTGGGTGGCAGGTAAACGGCGACATGGACTTCATGCCCGTATATAAGTCGATGAGCACCGTGGTCACGCCTATCGGGAAAAAGCACCCCTGGTGGTGGTGGCTGTTGTGGATTCTGTTGGGTCTGCTGTTGCTGCTGCTTGCCGGGTGGCTGTTCCGCGGATGTCTGTTCTCAGCCTGCTCGTCATGTGCCGGGATGATAGGTGCCGAGAACGGTGTGATAGCCCTGCCGACCGACGACCGGGGCGACTGCAACGGCGTGGCGGTGCCCATCACCGGTGCCGACGGCAAACTCCCGTCAGATCCGATTGTTGCGGCGCCGGTGCGTGGCGCCGACGGCGAGATGCCGCCGCTGATTGAGGAACCGGGCATGCCCACGCGCATAGCCAACCGCCTGATACTGTTCCCCACCGGGCAGAATCCTGATGTGGATGCCCTGGCGCGTGATTTCAAGCAGGCCTATCCCGGCGACGCCTATAATATTATTGGTGTCGACCGCAATGTGCCGTATCTTGTCATAGAGGTGCCTCAGGATGAGCGCGAGCGCATATCGGCCGAAATCAACGGCAAAATCCCCTCGCAGGAGTTCATCGCCTTCGACGAGGAGCTTTATGAGCTTACCGGCCCGGCTGACACGCAGAATGACGCAGGCGGCTCGGCCGGCGTCAGCGATGCCGGATGGCATCTGCGCGCCATACGCGCGCCTGAGGCGTGGCAGATCACCAGAGGTAACCGCGATGTGGTGGTGGCCGTTGTCGACGATGGCATTCAGCCGGGCCACCCCATGTTCAAGGGGCGCATCGTAAAGCCGTATAACGTGTTCACCCACAACAATCAGCTCAGCACCGGCAGCGGCCACGGCACGCATACCGCC
>USKE01000261.1 GCA_900555165.1 uncultured Porphyromonadaceae bacterium
GCTTTGTATTGGATGGCGCCGGGATTTTATAACGGCGCCGGAACATTAAACGCTATGACTAAACCCCGCATACTTGTTACCGGTGGCACAGGATACATCGGCAGCCACACGGTGGTCGAACTGCAACAGGCCGGCTACCCCGTCGTGATAATCGACAATCTCTCTAATTCAAATGTAGGCGTACTCGACGGCATCGAACGCATCACCGGCATCCGGCCCGATTTCGTGGAGGCCGACTGCACCGACATCAACGCGCTGCGCGACCTCTTCACCCGTTACCCGGGCATCGGCGGCATCATCAATTTCGCCGCATCAAAAGCCGTTGGCGAATCGATCGAGAAACCGTTGCTCTACTACCGCAACAACCTGAACACGCTGATGAACCTGCTCGAACTCATGCCTGAATTCGGCGTGAAAGGGATTGTGTTCTCATCATCGTGCACCGTTTATGGCGAACCTGACGAGAACCCCGTCACCGAGCAGTCGCCAATAAAGAAAGCCACCTCACCCTACGGCAATACCAAACAGATAAGCGAGGATATCATCACCGACTTCATCCGTTCGGGTGCCCCGGTAAAGAGCGTGATTCTGCGCTATTTCAACCCCGTAGGCGCGCATCCGTCGGCCGAAATCGGCGAACTTCCCAACGGCGTGCCCCAGAATCTTGTGCCCTATGTGACGCAGACCGCCATGGGGATACGCAAGGAGCTGAGCGTGTTCGGCGACGACTACCCTACCCCCGACGGCTCTTGCATCCGCGACTTCATAAACGTGGTGGATCTGGCCAAGGCTCACGTCATTGCCGTAGAGCGCATGCTCGGCGACAAGTCGGCTGAGAAGGTGGAGATATTCAACCTCGGTACCGGCAACGGCGTCTCGGTTCTTGAGCTTATCGAATCGTTCGAACGCTCGACAGGCGTGAAGGTGCCCTACCGCATCGCCCCGCGCCGTGCCGGCGACATAGAGAAAGTCTGGGCAGACCCCACTTATGCCAACGAAGTGCTGGGCTGGAAAGCCGAGACACCCCTTGACGACACCATGCGCTCGGCCTGGGCCTGGCAGGAACGCCTGCGTGAGCGCGGCGTGATGTAAGTTCACACTCATGACCGCACGGAATTACGCCCCCATCGGCATCTTCGATTCAGGCTACGGGGGCCTGACGATACTTAGCAAGATACGCGAGCGGTTACCCGGATACGATTATCTGTATCTGGGCGACAACGCCCGCGCACCATACGGCACCCGCTCGTTCGAGGTGATATACCGTTTCACGCTTGAGGCGGTGAAATACCTTTTCTCGCAGGGATGCCCCCTCGTGATACTGGCCTGCAACACGGCGTCGGCCAAGGCGTTGCGCTCGATACAGCAGAACGATTTGCCGCAGATCGACCCCACACGCCGCGTGCTCGGAGTCATCCGTCCCACTGTCGAGACACTTGCCGGAGTGACCCGAACGGGGCACATCGGGCTACTCGGAACGCAGGGCACCGTCGACAGCGGATCTTACGAAATCGAGATTGCCAAACAGAATCCCGGGTTCACCACATCGGCACACAGCTGCCCGATGTGGGTGCCCCTTGTCGAGAACGACGAGGCCAAAGGCCCCGGAGCCGACTACTTCGTAAAAAAGGACATCGACGCCATAATGAGCCATGACCCCGAGATTGACACGCTGATTCTCGGCTGCACTCACTACCCGCTCCTGCTCGACAAAATCAGGCAATATATTCCGGGCGATGTCACCACCCTGACCCAGGGGGAGATTGTAGCCGAATCGCTGGCCGACTACCTGCTCCGCCATCCCGAAATGGAAGCCCGGCTGAGCCGCAGTGGCGCCACACGTTTCACCACTACTGAAAACGCCGCCAAATTCTCGCGCATGGCATCGCTTTTCCTCGGCGAGCCGGTAGAGGCCGCCACGGTTATCCTCTGACGTCAGCCCCGATTCCCTGAAGTCAGACGAGTCCGACTTGTCCGACAAGTCCGACGAGTCTGACCCGCTGCCGCTGTCAGATGCTGCGGTAGGTATGTGCCAGGGCCACCACCGAGAGCGTTGTGGTCGGCGACTGGCGGCGCACTGCCTCGCATATCGATACCATCGTGGCACCTGTGGTGATCACATCGTCGACAAGCATCATGTGTCGCCCTGCTATCGCTGCTGTATCGGCTACACGATAGGTTTTGCGGGCGTTGAGCAGACGCTGATAGGCATTGCGGCGCGTCTGCGTGCCGTGACTTGATGCCGAAAGCGCCTCGACCACCGGCAGACCGGTGACGGCGCTGATTCCGCGCGCTATCTCCATGGCCTGGTTATATCCGCGCCGCAGCTCCTTCCACCAGTGCATCGGCACAGGCACAAGCATCTCCACCCCCTCGAAGAATCCCGCCGGCATCAGCTCGGCTGCATATTTCCGCCCCAGCTCATATCCGAGTTGCGGGCGGTTGTTGTATTTTGTAAGCGTGACAAGCCGCGCATACGGTTTGCCGCCACGGTAATGGAACATGGCGGAGGCATGCACCAGCGGTATATGCTGTGACACAAGCCGGTAATAGAGCTGATTGTCGGAATCGAGATGAAACATCGTGCGCGGCATGGCCGCATCACATTCCAGACAGAGGGTTTCCTCCCCCTCGACGAGCGCCCTGCCACACACGGGGCACACCTCGGGGAAAAACAGGTGCCTCAGGTCACCCATCCATCTCCCCAATATTCCCATTACTCCCATTATTCTCTCTCCCCGAACAACACCCCCGACTTTATCGCCGCCGCCACAAGCGCCGGCTCATAACCGTGGGTCACGCCGAACCGGTAAAGTTTGGTACGCCCCTCGAAACTGTTCCCCTCTTTCAGCGACCGCGCCTTTGCCACAAGCGTGTCAAGCATGCGCGAACGGTATTCATCCTCGTCAATCGAGTCAAGCGCCTCGCTGACAACCGCCGCGTCGATACGTTTCATCCGCAGCCCCATGGCAATCTTCCGGCGCCCCCAGTGGCCGAACAGCGCCTTGTCACGGGCGTATGCCGCGGCAAACCGCGCATCGTCAAAAAAACGGCGGTCGGCCAGGTCATCGAGTATGCGGGATGCCTCG
>USKE01000262.1 GCA_900555165.1 uncultured Porphyromonadaceae bacterium
AGATCGAGACAAACGGCCCCCTGCCGTTGCGCGACGGCCTGGAACGGCTTGTCGACTGGGTGACATGCTCGCCCAAATACGGGCACATCCCGACGATACAGCGCATCGACGAACTGAAAATCGTATTTGACCTCGACCACCCCGAATATATCATCGACCCCGCCACGCTGGCCGACCGCGGCGTCAGCCGCTGCAGCCTGCAGCCCTGCGACCGCGCCGACGCCGCCTGGAACGCCGCCAACCTCCGCGCCTGCATCGCCTACATTCTGGACCATCCCCTCTGGCACCTCTCTCTCCAGACCCACAAACTCATCGGCGTCCGCTGACCCGCGCCGCTCGGCCATTGTCCGCACAACATTTCCCAAACGTAGCGGGGACGGTTTGATTTGGGGAATTGTGAGTAAAGTGCTACCTTTGCGAAAGAAGTATAATCCTATCCCTGAACCGGGAGGGCCTCAGGTGCCTTCCGACCTTAAAACCCAAGACTATGAATGTGACTGACAGATTTCTAAGATATGTCAAGTTCGACACCCAGAGCGACGAGCAGACCAATCTCTGGCCCTCGACCCCGGGCCAGATGAAGTTCGCCCAGGCGCTCGAGAAGGAGCTGCACGCAATGGGGCTCGACGAGATCTCGCTTGACGAAAACGGCTACCTGATGGCCACCCTCCCCGCCAACACCGACGCACAGGTACCGGTGGTGGGATTCATCGCCCATCTCGACACATCGCCCGACATGTCAGGCCACAACGTAAAGCCCCGCATCGTCGAGAAATATGACGGCTCGACAATCACCCTCAACGCCGACAAGGGCATCTTCCTCTCGCCCGACGAGTTCCCCGAACTGCTCGATTATGTAGGCCAGGACCTTATCGTGACCGACGGCACCACACTCCTGGGCGCCGACGACAAGGCCGGCATCGCCGAGATCATCTCGGCCGTGGCCTATCTGCAGGCACACCCTGAAATCAAGCACGGCAAAATCCGTATAGCCTTCAACCCCGACGAGGAGATCGGCCAGGGCGCCCACAAGTTCGACGTGGCACGTTTCGGCGCCGACTGGGCATATACAATGGATGGGGGCGCTATCGGCGAGCTGGAGTTCGAGAACTTCAACGCCGCATCGGCCAAGGTCACCTTCACCGGCCGCAACGTACACCCGGGCTCGGCAAAGCACAAGATGATCAACTCAATACGCATCGCCAACCAGTTCATACTGATGTTGCCGCGCTGGGAGACCCCCGAGCATACCGAGGGGTATGAGGGGTTCTATCATCTCGTGGGCATCGAGGGGTCGGTTGAGAAGACCACCATCACCTACATCATCCGCGACCATGACCGCGACCGTTTCGAGCGCCGCAAGCTCGAGATGGAGCACCTGATGCGCAAGACCAACAACGAGTTCCCCGGCTGCTGCACACTTGAGCTGAAAGACCAGTACTACAACATGCGCGAGAAGATCGAGCCGGTGATGCACATCATCGACTATGTGAAGGAGGCCATGCTCGAGGCCGGCGTAACGCCCAAGGTACAGCCCATCCGTGGCGGCACAGACGGCGCACAGCTTTCGTTCAAGGGCCTTCCCTGCCCCAACATCTTTGCCGGCGGCCTGAATTTCCACGGCCGCTATGAGTTCGTGCCCATCCCCTCTATGGAGAAGGCCCGCGACGTCATCATCGAAATCGCAAAGCTTGTTGCCGAGGGCAAGTAACCCCCGCCCGCACGCCACAACACACCGCGCCCCCGCCGGGGGGCGCGGTGAAGTTTTAGCCACCGGCCACAATAGGGGCTTTAAGGTCTTTAAGGTCTTTAGGGTCTTTAGAGTCCTTAGCGCCCCTAAAGACCCTAATGACCCTACCCGCCACCTGAGCCACCCATTCATTTCCGCGCTTGAAGAAACTGATTGTCATAACCGGCCCCACAGCCTCGGGCAAGACGCGCCTGGCCATCGAGCTGGCCCGGCTCCTGCAGTGCGACATCATTTCGGCCGACTCGCGCCAGATTTACCGCGACATCCCCGTCACCACCGCCGCCCCGACTCCCGACGAGCTTGCCGCCGCACGGCACCACCTTGTGGGGTTCCTGCCGCTCGACGCCTATTACAGCGCGGCCCGTTTTGAAGAGGATGTCATGGCACTGCTCGACAGGCTGTTTGCCAGCAACGACCATGCAATCCTGGCCGGCGGCTCGATGATGTACATCGACGCCGTATGCCGCGGCATCGACCTGCTCCCCACAATCTCGCCCGAGACACGCACACGCTGCATGGAAATCTATCAGACCGGCGGACTCGAAGAAATCACCGCGCGCCTGTCCCGGCTCGACCCCGAATACCTCGCCACCGCCGACATCCGCAACCCGCGTCGCATGGTACATGCCCTTGAGATATGCCTTGAGGCCGGCGTACCCTACTCGTCACTGCGCACGGGGCGCGCCAAAGAGCGCCCATTCGAGATTGAGCGCTATGCCATCGTGCCCGGGCGCCAGCAGATGTTCGACCGCATAAACCGCCGCGTAGTGGCCATGGTAGACAACGGCATGGTCGACGAGGCACGGCGCGTCTACCCCCTGCGTCACCTCAACTCGCTCAACACCGTAGGGTTCAAGGAGATGTTCGCCCATTTCGACGGCCTCTGGGATCTCGACACCGCCATAGCCCGCATTCAGAAAAACACCCGCGTCTACGCCAAGAAACAGCTCACCTGGCTCAACCGCTCCACAGGCTACACCATCCTGCCGCCCGACGCCACAGCCGCTCATTGCATCAACGGGGGCTGAGGGTCTTCCACAGAGGGGTCCGAAGACTCCGGGGCGGTCTTGATGCCGTGGCGCAGCCAGGCGCCGCTGAAGAGGCGCCACAGGAAGATTGCGCCGCGGAAACAAAGCTCGATGCACATGGCCAGCCACACGCCGGCAAGTCCCATCGAGCCAGCAAACAGTGCCGCAATGGGGATGCGCACCAGCCATATCGACCCGAAGTTCATCACGGCAGGCACCAGCGTGTCGCCCACACCCACCATGACGCCATACGACACGATGGCGGCCGCAAACATCGGCCCCGCCCCCCCCCCCACGCGCACGCCGCGAAT
>USKE01000263.1 GCA_900555165.1 uncultured Porphyromonadaceae bacterium
GGCGCGGTCGCCAAGTTCGCATCGGCCGGCAAGCGCGTCCGCAAGAAAGATCTCGGCGCAATGGCAATGACCTACGGCTACGTCTACGTCGCCCAGATTGCCCTCGGCGCCAACCCCGCCCAGGCCCTCAAGGCGATCAACGAGGCGGAAGCTTACAACGGCCCGTCGCTGATCATCGCCTACTGCCCCTGTATCGCCCACGGCCTGAAAGCCGGCATGGGTCACAGCCAGAACGAGGAACAGCGCGCCGTCGACTGCGGCTACTGGCACCTGTGGCGCTACAACCCCGCCAACGAGAACGAAGGCAAGAACCCCTTCACCCTCGACTCGAAACAGCCCGACTGGGACAAGTTCGACGACTTCCTCAAGGGCGAGGTACGCTACGCATCAGTGTACAAGCAGTATCCCGCCGAGGCTGCCGAGCTCTTCGCCGCCGCCAAAACCAACGCCCGCTGGCGTTACTCGAACTACCAGCGCCTCGCCGCCACCCAGTGGGACTTCACTCCCGGCGAACCCGAGGTAAAGGAATGATCTGACGTACCCACATACAAATAACCCCGAGGGGGTGTGCCGCAACGGCGGCGCACCCCCTCGTCTTGTATCCTCGCACACTGCTCATCAATCGTGCCGGCCGCCCCGCACGCATGTCACATCTACCTATATTCACCAAAATAAAGCGAGATTTCATACATTAACCATTTTTAACCAAATGGGGGGGTAATTAGAAGGCATTTACGTATTTTTGCAGTTTAAATGTAAGCCGATTCCTTGTCTGCCTAACTTCAGGAATCTCTATCATTACCGATCCATCCCCTTTATCACAGAAAATAAACAATCACAAATATAAACCATCAGATGAAATCTCACTTTAACCTCTCATTCATCATGGCTATGGTCGTGGCCGTCATAGGCTCAGCCGGCTCCCTGAGCGCCAAGCAGATTCCCTTCACCGAGGAATATTTCCCCGACCCTGTGGTGCGCCAGTGGCTCACCGACAAATACGCCTCGGCCATCGCCGACGGCATGATCGAGACCGACAAGGTAACCAGCCTCACCGACCTGCTCAAAGACTTCGCATCAAACCCCTACAAGGATGTCGAAGACCTCCGTTGTCTCCGTTATTTCACCAGCCTTTTCAACGGCTCAGCTCTGGGCACAATCACCATACCCAACAGCACGACATTCAAGAACCTCAGATACATCGATGTATCGGGTATCCCAGGGCTCACCACAATCACAAACGGCATTTCATATAACGCCAATACTAATACCAATTCACAGATGAAGCCGCCTGTTGTCGAAATTATCGCCGACGGATGTCCTGACCTCAAGGAATTCATCTTCAACAACTGCCCCACCATCGAGCGTGTCTCGGTCAAAGACTGCCCGAAACTCACCGGGTTCTACTGCGGCGTAAACACCTCGACTCAGGGCAACAACATCTACAACAAAGGCAACGGTGGCACGAAACTCGAGACCCTCGACCTCAGCACATGCCCGAATCTCAATCAGATATGGGTATCGCGTAACGTCAACCTCAAGGAACTCCGCCTTGCCTCATCAGGCCGCGAGTTCGCTACCGACAGATACAGCGGCGAGCCTGTCTCGACAGCCTCCATCAACCTTCAGTGCTCTTACAACAAAATCGAGGAGCTGAACCTTGACAACTTCTACACCACCGGCAACAATGCCTATACCACGGCGGTAAACGCACAGTACAACCACCTGCGCGACATCAAGTTCCATACGCTAACCGGGACATCGAAAGTGCTCGCGTTCTCGTCTCTTCTGCTGCGGAACAACGCCCTGCTCGACATCAACATCCCCTATGAGTATTCCGGCATATATTACTCAATCACGACCGGCGACAACAGCGGCACAACATCTTACAGCACCCAGATCCGAGAAGTAGGGCCCTATGACGAGGTTATCCTTTCAGATGAAATAATGCGCGGAAACTTCAGTTCCATAAGCGGGGGCACGATAAGCAAAAACACTCCTCCGTCGACATTCACTTTCAGCAGCGCTACCACAACCAAAGGCTCTTACCGGTATCGTCCGCTCGGAGCTGCCGGCGTATGTGAGAAAATCCAGTTTCAGACCACGCTGAACCGCAAGGTGGCGCTGCAGATGTGGGTGTGCGGCGACTTCAACGGCTGGACGGTCACCAAAGACGGCAACTGGATCGCCCCCGACGACTGGGAAACCCGCAAAGCCACCTGGGAACTTGTATATACCGACAACGGCACTTACTCTCTCAAATACCTTGGTGAAATCGCCGGCAACTACCGCATTTATGTCTACGATCCCAACACAAAACAGAGCTACTGGCTCGGGGCAAGCCATGCCGACCTGGTGACACCTTACAACGCCGTCACCAAAGCCGCCGTCAGCGAGCCTGACGAGACCGAGACACTTGCCGCCGAGGAAACCGGCGATGACGCGGCGCAGAAGATCTATGACATCAGCTCTGAATCACAGACCACATACAACAACTTCGTCTATGCGTCGCCCGTGGCCGCCGACGGTTCTGAGCTGACCTTTGTCAAAGACTCTAAATTCCCATTCACCACCCACTACTGCCAGAGCCACGACATGCTGGCCACCATCAGCGAACCTGCCATCACCATCAGCTACGTTTCGGGCCACCATACCGGCGTAATGGCCACCACGGGGTTCAATCCTCCTTCGGCCATAACCCTCCCCGCCGCCGATGCAGAGGCTGACGGCCCCGAGATGTGGCATAACCTGCAGGGCATCAGCGTAGATGCCGACACCACCGTTCCCGGCATCTACCTTGTGCGCAAAGGCACCGTGACCCGCAAGGTAATCGTGCGCTGAGACAGCCACCTCTGAAATAAATAGGCGTGGAATACGATTTACGCCCGAATATAGGGACATCGCTTTGCGATGTTTAGGATATTCCGTTGAATATCAGCTAAACATCGCAAAGCGATGTCCCTACATTTGGATGGTACCCGGAACTCACGAGGGAGTCAGTTGGCCCAGAGGTAGAAATGGTAGCGGTGGGGCATGGCGAGCCACATGGGGCGCCCTGAAGGGGTGGTGAACCGG
>USKE01000264.1 GCA_900555165.1 uncultured Porphyromonadaceae bacterium
AACATCTTCTCCAATCCCGAGTTGCCCAAAAGGGGGCCCCTGCCGTTCTGCCAGGATACCGGTACGGCTATCTGTCACGGCGAGAAGGGGCAGCTGGTCTATACCGGCTGTGACGACGAAGAGAAGATCTCGAAAGGCGTCTATGACACATACACCCAGTGCAACCTGCGCTACTCGCAGAACGCTCCGCTCACCATGTACGACGAGGTCAACACCGGCTGTAACCTTCCGGCTCAGATCGACATCCACGCTACCGAGGGCAACGAGTACCACTTCGTGTTCGTGGCAAAGGGTGGCGGCTCGGCCAACAAGACATATCTCTATCAGGAGACCAAAGCCATCATCAACCCCAAGACCCTGGTGCCTTTCCTGGTCGAGAAGATGAAGACACTCGGCACCGCCGCATGTCCCCCCTACCATATCGCGTTCGTGATCGGCGGCACATCGGCCGAAAAGAACCTTGAGACCGTGAAGAAGGCCTCGATCAAATATTATGACGCCCTTCCCACCACGGGCAACGAATATGGCCGCGCTTTCCGCGATGTCGAGCTTGAGAATGAGCTCAAGAAGGAGTCGGAGCGCATCGGCCTGGGCGCACAGTTCGGCGGCAAATATTTCGCGCACGACATCCGCGTGATCCGTCTGCCGCGCCACGGCGCGTCGTGCCCCATCGGCATGGGCGTGAGCTGTTCGGCCGACCGCAACATCAAGGCCAAGATCAATAAAGAGGGTCTGTGGCTTGAAAAACTCGATGCGAATCCCGGTGAACTCATCCCCGAAGAGATGCGCAATGCCGACGAGGCCAATGCCGTGAACATCGACCTGAACCGTCCCATGGCCGAGGTGCTTGCCGAGCTTGACAAGTTCCCCGTCGCAACCCGTCTCAACCTCAACGGCACCATCATCGTTGGCCGCGACATAGCGCACGCCAAGATCAAAGAGCGTCTTGACGCCGGCGAGCCGATGCCGCAGTACCTCAAAGATCACCCCATCTACTATGCAGGCCCCGCCAAGACACCGAAGGGTATGGCGTCGGGTTCGTTCGGCCCCACGACGGCCGGCCGCATGGATCCCTACGTAGACCAGTTCCAGAAAGCCGGCGGTTCGATGATCATGATCGCCAAGGGCAACCGCTCGCAGCAGGTCACCGACGCCTGCAAGAACAACGGCGGTTTCTATCTCGGCTCAATCGGCGGCCCGGCCGCAGTGCTGGCAAGCAACTCCATCAAGAAAGTCGAGCTGCTTGAGTATCCCGAACTCGGCATGGAGGCAATCTGGAAAATCGAGGTCGAGAACTTCCCGGCGTTCATCCTCGTCGACAACAAGGGTAACGACTTCTTCAAAGAGATTCAGAAGAAGTGCGCCGCCTGCCCCATAGCAAAATAAACTGTTAAACAACGTAAGCCACAGCGGCAAGTGCCGCTGTGGCTCTTTGACTGAAACAAATATATTACTTAAATATGTCACACAAAGCTTTATTGATGATTCTCGACGGCTGGGGTATCGGCAACCATACCCACGCCGACGCCATCTACAATACCCCCACGCCCTACTGGGACTCACTGCTCAAGAACTATCCCCACTCGCAGCTCCAGGCTTCGGGCGAGAACGTCGGTCTGCCCGACGGCCAGATGGGCAACTCTGAGGTCGGTCACCTCAACATCGGCGCAGGCCGCGTGCTTTATCAGGATCTGGTGAAGATCAACCGCGCCATCGCCGACGGCTCGATTGCCAGGAACCCCGAGATCGTGAGCGCGTTCTCATATGCCCGCGACAATGACAAAGCCATCCATTTTATGGGTCTGACCTCGAACGGCGGCGTGCACTCATCGCTCGAACACCTCTATGCCCTCTGCGACCTTGCCAAAGAGTATGGTCTGAAGAAGGTTTACATCCACTGTTTCATGGATGGCCGCGACACCGACCCGCGTTCGGGCCTCGGCTTTATCGAGGAACTTGAGGCGCACTGCGCGAAATCGGCCGGCACCGTGGCTTCGATTATCGGCCGCTACTATGCCATGGACCGCGACAAGCGCTGGGACCGTGTGAAAGTGGCTTACGACCTGCTCGTGAACGGCGAGGGGAAACAGGCCCCCGACATGGCCGAGGCAATGCGCGAGAGCTATGCCGATGATGTTACCGACGAGTTCATCAAACCGATCAACAACTCTACGGTCGACGGCACCATCAAGCCTGATGACTGTGTCATCTTCTTCAACTACCGCAACGACCGCGCCAAGGAGCTTACCGTCGTGCTCACTCAGCATGACATGCCCGAGCAGGGGATGAAGACAATCCCCGGTCTGCAGTATTACTGCATGACTCCGTATGACGCATCGTTCACCGGCGTGCACATCCTCTTCCCCAAAGAGAATGTCGACAACACAATCGGCGAATACCTCTCGAACCTCGGCAAGAAACAGCTCCATATCGCCGAGACCGAGAAATACGCCCATGTGACCTTCTTCTTCAACGGCGGCCGCGAGACCCCGTTCGAAGGTGAGGACCGCATCCTCGTGGCATCGCCCAAGGTGGCCACCTACGACCTGCAGCCCGAGATGAGCGCTCCCGAGGTTGCCGACAAGCTCGCTGCCGCCATCCGCAAGGACGAATATGACTTCATCGTAGTTAACTTCGCCAACGGCGACATGGTGGGCCACACTGGCATCTATCCCGCAATCCAGAAGGCCGTAGAGACCGTCGACAAGTGTGTGCGAGAGGTTGTTGACGCCGCCAAGGAAACCGGCTACGAGGTCATCATCATCGCCGACCACGGCAACGCCGACAACGCCGAGAACCCCGACGGCACCCCCAATACCGCCCACTCGCTCAATCCCGTGCCCTGCGTCTATGTCACGGACGACAAGAACGCCAAGGTCAAAGACGGCATCCTGGCCGACGTGGCCCCGACCATCCTGCACATCATGGGCATCGCCCAGCCTGCCGAGATGACCGGCCACAACCTCATCGAGGGCTGATCGGTTCCCCCTCAAGACGCACATAAGTCACATACGTCACATAAACCACCTTAAACCCACAATAAAACGCCCCTG
>USKE01000265.1 GCA_900555165.1 uncultured Porphyromonadaceae bacterium
GCCGGGGCCTCGCCGGCGGTGAGCACCGGCACGGTGTCGACAGGGGTGACGCGGAGTGAGTCGGCCACGTCCGTGATACGGTCTTCAATCACCTCGGCATGCGAACCCTGCGGCAGGGGCGCCCCCAGAGGGATACTGTCGGGGAGGCTGGCTGCCGCCGCTGGATTGCCGTGGTGTGCCACCGGTCGCGAATGGCCCTGCGCCGACGCGCTGACGGCCAGGAGTATCGAGAGAAGCGATGTAAGCAGGGCCGCTGCCATCAGGCGGCGGAAACTGCGGCACAACGCCACACTGTTTTCTGTAAGCTTAATCTGCACCGTTTGAAACATTCTCGCCGCAGAGCCGCACGGCTGACCGACAGCCGCCGCGCCGGAAATGGGAGGGTATTGCAAAACTCCTCGAATTGTAGGGACATGCCTTTGGCATGTCGGATTGTCCTATTGGTAGCCAATTAACATCGCAAAGCGATGTCCCTACATTTCAGGCGTGAACCGGGTTTTGCAACATCTTCGGGCATAAGCCACCGGGTATCCGGCTCCGGGCAAATCCCGGCTCTGTGATGGCGAAGTTATTCAACTTGCCACAAATTTAGCGATTTTCATCCACCCTGGCAAACGCGCCGCCCCGAGGCCACCCCTCTCTAACAATTTTTAAACCTTGCAGAGCACACGGATCATTTATTCGGAGGTTAAGATATATAATTGGGATTTAATTGTTAGATTTGCAGTCATGGGAAAGAAAGAGAAGGATCTTAAGACAAATGTGGCGCGGTTGCTTGACCGGGCCGGAATCGCTTACCGGCTTGTGCCATACGAGGTTGACCCCGATGATCTGGCGGCCACGCATGTGGCCCGGCAGTTAGGCGAGGATATCGCACGGGTGTTCAAGACGCTGGTGCTTACCGGCGAGCCGTCGGGCCCGAAAGGGCAGGGTGCCGGAGCGTCGCGCAACTGCCATTTCGTGTGCGTGGTGCCGGGCGACCGCGAGGTAGACCTGAAGAAAGCCGCCCATGCCGCCGGCATGAAAAGCGCCTCGATGCTGCCGATGAAAGAGCTGTTGCCCCTGACGGGGTATATCCGCGGCGGCTGTTCGCCCATCGGCATGAAAAAACCTTTCCCCACGTTCTTCCACTCCACGGCCACCGGTTTTGACCGCATATATGTTTCGGCCGGCCAGCGCGGCCTTCAGCTTGAGATTGCGCCTGCCGACCTGATAGGGTATGTGGGCGCCGAAACGGCCGATCTTGTCAAGGACTGATGATGAACAGTTTCGGAAATATATACAGGCTGACGTCGTTCGGCGAGTCACACGGCCCTGCCATGGGGGGCGTGATTGACGGCATGCCCGCGGGTGTGATGATCGGCCGCGAGGATTTTGACAAGTTCATGGCACGCCGCAGTCCGGGCGGCCGCGGCGTGTCGCCGCGTCGCGAGCCGGATCACGTGGAATTTCTCTCGGGACTCATGGAGTGTGACGAGGACGGTAATATCACCGGACCGTTGACCGACAGCTCTGAGCTGATGTTGACTCTCGGTACCCCGATAGGTTTCACAGTGCGCAACACCGGCGCGTGTCCGGCCGATTACGACCGGTTGCGCGATGTGTTCCGCCCATCGCATGCCGATTATGCGTGGCAGCAGAAATACGGCATACGCGACTGGCGCGGTGGCGGACGGTCGTCGGGTCGCGAGACGGTGAGCCGTGTGGTGGCCGGAGCGCTGGCGGCGCAGGCGCTGGAGGGATTTGATGTGGAGGTCTCCGCGAAACTTGTGGCCGTTGGTGACGAAATGGACCCCTCATGTTTTGGCTCGGTACTGAAAGCGGTTTCCGACGCCCGCGACAGCATAGGGGGCGTGGTTGAGTGCTGTGTCACGGGGGTGCCCCCGGGGTTGGGAGAACCGGTTTTCGGAAAGCTCCAGCAGATGCTTGCCTCAGCGGTGATGTCGGTGGGCGGCGTGAAATGTTTTGAATATGGCTCGGGGGCGGCGCTTTCGGAAATGCGCGGCTCTGAGGCGAACGACAGCATGTATGCAGGTGACCGCGGCGAGGTCAGGTTTGCCACGAATCATTCGGGTGGCATTCAGGGGGGAATATCGAACGGCGAGGAGATTGTGTTCCAAGCGTTTTTCAAGCCCACACCCACCATCGGACTGCCGCAGTGCACAGTCGATGCCGACGGACATGATGTGACGCTTGAGGCCGCCGGACGTCACGACCCGTGCATTGCCGTGCGCGGTGCCGTCGTAATTGAGGCGATGGCCAATATGGTGCTGTGGGACGCCATGCTCATGGCACGCGCCGCCAGATACTGAACCGGTTATCTGAACGATACCAGCTTGTTGTAGATGAAGTTGCAGACCGTGTAGACCCCCATGGCAAGGATGGTCACCAGGCCGTAGCCCGAGAGGGTGAAACCGCCGATATGCCACAGCATCTCGTCGAACATGGTAAATTTCATCGTACCCCACACGATGGCGAACTGTATGCCGTAGCACAGGCCGAAACCGATCAGGAACTTCACGGCCTGCGAGGTGAGGTGACCGTCGGCGCGGAACACCCACGCCCTGTTCCACAGGAACGAATTGACGACACCTGCGATATATCCGAGCGCGTTGGATACCAGCGGGTTGATTCCCAACAGCGATTTGCATGTCACAATCACGACGAGGGTCACGAGCGTGTTTATCACGCCCACGGCCAGATATTTCGCAAATTGTTTTATGGTATGGGGGTCAGTCACGGTGGCTGTCATCGATGTGGTCGTTGAGTCTGTCATGGTCGTCGGTAGGGGGAGTGCCGTCAGGGGTGGCGGAGACCTTGTCCTCTTCGGTTGCGGGTATGGCGTCGTAATGCAGCACGGGCAGTGACCAGTTCCACCTGAGGGCGCACATGCGCAGTATTATTATGGTCATGGCGCATGTGAGCTGAGCGGCCACCGGGGTGCGGTCGGCGATGGTGGCCAGCCAGTATGCGATGCCTCCGGCCACACAGGCCGTGGCGTAGATGTCCTTGCGGAAAAACAGCGGTGTCTCGTTGATGAGGATGTCACGCA
>USKE01000266.1 GCA_900555165.1 uncultured Porphyromonadaceae bacterium
GCCTCGTCTTCGACGAGCCGCTGCGCGCCATTACGCCGGGCCAGTCCGCCGTGCTCTATGACGGCGACAAGGAATTCCGCATCAAGAAATCGAAAATGCGCGGCGCCGAATCGCTGGGCATGATCTGCGCCGAAGACGAAATCGGCGTGGGCGCCTCGCACGACGGCATTATCGTCATCCCCGACGACAAGGCTCCGGCACCCGGCACCCCCGCCGCCGAATATTTCAACCTCACCAGCGACTATGTGCTTGAGGTAGACCTCACCCCCAACCGCATCGACGCCGCATCGCACTACGGCGTGGCGCGCGACCTCAACGCCTGGCTGCGCCGCCACGGCGCGGCCGACACACTGCGCCGCCCGTCGGTCGAGGCTTTCCACAGCGACCGTGCCGACGGCGCCATCCCCGTGGAGGTGCTCGACGAGCAGGGCGCCCCGCGCTACTCGGGCGTGACCATACGCGGCGTGAAGGTGACCGAGAGCCCCGACTGGCTCAAACGCCGCCTGACCGACATCGGCCTGCGCCCGATCAACAACATCGTCGACATCACCAACTACATACTGCACGGCATGGGCCAGCCCCTGCACTGCTTTGACCTGAATCGCATCGAAGGGGGCCGCATCGTGGTGCGCACCTGTCCCGAGGGCACGAAGTTCACCACGCTCGACGGCGTGGAGCGCACACTCTCGGAGGCCGACCTGATGATCTGCGACGCCGTGAAACCGATGTGCATCGCAGGCGTGTTCGGCGGCCTTGACTCGGGCGTGACCGAAGAGACCACCGACATCTTCATCGAGAGCGCCTGTTTCAACCCCACGCGCGTGCGCCGCACGGCACGCCGCCACGGCCTGTCGACCGACGCCTCGTTCCGCTACGAACGCGGCTGCGACCCCAACGCCACCATCTACAACGCCAAACTGGCCGCGCTGATGGTCAAGGAGCTTGCCGGAGGCGAAATCTGCGGCGACATCTTCGACTTCTATCCCGCACCCGTGGCACCCTACCCCGTCACGCTCAGCCACAGCTACCTCACCAGCATCATCGGCAAGGATATTCCCGCCGCCGAGGTCGAGGCGATTCTCGACAGCCTTGAAATCGTGATCAGGTCGCAGGCCGAGACTCCGGAGGGCGACACTGTGTGGGAACTCGATGTGCCCACCTACCGCGTGGATGTACGCCGCCCCTGCGACGTGGCCGAGGAGATTCTGCGCATCTACGGCTACAACAACGTGGAATACTCTACCACAGTGCATTCGTCACTGCAGTTCAAGACAGCCACCGATGCCGCCGACGACCTGCGCCGCGTAATCTCTGACCAGCTCACCGCACAGGGATTCAACGAGATAATGAACAACTCGCTCACCTCGGCCTCGAACTACGAGGGTCTGGCACAGTACCCCGCCGACCACTGCGTGGCCCTGCTGAACCCGCTGAGCTCAGACCTGGGCGTGATGCGCCAGACACTGCTGTTCGGCGGCCTTGACTCACTGGCCCGCAACATCAACCGCAAGGCCGACGACCTGGCCCTCTACGAGTTCGGCAACGTCTATTTCCGCAACCCCGACGCGGAGTCGACCGACGCCATGCCTCTGGCACCCTACAAAGAGGGGGCACGCCTGGCAATGTGGATGTGCGGCAACCGCCACCAGGGCAACTGGACACGCCAGGCCGAGGAGGCCACTTTCTATGACCTTAAGGCCGCTCTGGTGAACGTGCTCACCCGCATGGGCCTGGGCCGAGAGATGGTGACACTCGACCCCGACACCCCCGAAGAGGGCATCTTCGCCGCCGCTCTGGCAGTGAAACTGCGCAAGGGTGGCCGTCTGCTGGGCCACATCGGTTTCGTGGCAAAAAAACTGCTGCACCGCGCCGACATAGAGCGCCCCGTGGTGTATGCCGAGCTTGACTGGAACGCCCTCTGCCAGGCTGCCGGCAAGACAAAGACAGAGTTCACCCCCCTGCCCAAGACACTGCCCGTGCGCCGCGACCTGGCCCTGCTGGTCGACAAGAGCGTGACATTCGCACAGGTTGAGGAGGCCGTGCGCCAGGCCGGCGGCAAACTGCTGGGCGAAGTCGAGCTTTTCGACGTCTACGAGGGTGAGAAACTCCCCGAAGGGAAGAAGTCATACGCCATCTCGCTTACACTGCAGGATCCCGAGAAGACCCTGGCCGACAAGCAGATCGAATCGACGATGCAACGCATCATCGGCAACCTCGAGAAACGCCTGGGCGCCTCGCTCCGCTGAACCAACCATCAGAAATCACAAACACAGAAGATATAAGACAACACTATGGGACGCGCTTTTGAATACCGCAAAGCCAGAAAACTCAAACGCTGGGGCAACATGTCGAAGACATTCACCCGCATCGGTAAGGAAATCACCATCGCCGTGAAGGCCTCGGGCCCCGACCCCAGCTGCAACCCCCGTCTGCGCGCACTGCTCCAGAACGCCAAGTCTGAGAACATGCCAAAGGACACCGTGGAACGCGCCATCAAGAAAGCCACCGAGAAAGACTCGAAAGACTACAAGGAGCTGACCTACGAGGGGTACGGCCCCCACGGCATCGCAATCTTCGTAGAGGCCGCCACCGACAACAATACCCGCACCGTGGCCAACGTGCGCTCGTACTTCACAAAGCACGGCGGCTCGCTGGGCACCCAGGGCTCGCTGACCTTCCTTTTCGACCACAAGGTGGTGCTGAAGGTCAATGCCAAACCCGACATGGAGCTTGAAGACCTCGAACTCGAGCTTATCGACTACGGCGTGGAGGAGGTCGAGGCCGACGAAGACGGCGCAGTAATCCTCACCGGTGCCTTCGAGGAGTATGCCAACATACAGAAATACCTTGAGGAAAACGGTTTCGAGATTGTGTCGACCGAGTTCGTGCGCATCCCCAACGACCTGAAGACCGTAGACGCCGCCGCCCGCGAGTCAATCGAGAAACTGCTCGAGAAACTTGAGGAGGACGAGGATGTCACCCAGGTATTCCACAACATGAAAGAGGAGGACGAGGAGTAACCCCCCGCCCCACCCCCTA
>USKE01000267.1 GCA_900555165.1 uncultured Porphyromonadaceae bacterium
GCTCTACGAGGCGGCGCAGACCGCCGCCGACAGCGGCCGTTTCCCCGCCGAGGCACGCGACATAGCCGAGGAACTTACCGGTGCCGAGCCGTTCAACCTCGACAACTGGGTGTTGCTTGCCCGCGCCGAGCTTGCGCTTGATCATGCCAACGAGGCTGTCACGGCCGCCGAGTATGCCCTTGCTCTTGACCCGGGGTATGCCCCGGCACTGCTTGTGCGGGCGCTCGCTCAGGTCACGATGCCTGAAACCCGTCTGCCGGCCATAGCCGATCTTGAGCGTCTTATGGGCGACGACCCCTCTGACACGGCGGCGCTGAAGGCGCTTGTAGAGGGTCTGAAGGCCGAGGGTGAGAACGAGCGCGCCATAAACTGGCTGATGCGTTTTATCGCGCTTGACCCGAAGACAAACGTATACGCGGCCTCTGATATCTTCGATCTCGAACCTGAGGGGGAACTGTTTGCAAAAGCCTGCGAGGCTGTTTACGATGCGCTTGACCGGGATGAGAACCGTTGGGCGTCGCTTGCCGCGGCCCTTGAGAGCAAGGAGCGCCCGTTCATGGCGATACGACTGCTCAGATACCCCCACGATCATTTCAAGCCTCTGGAATCGGCGGCCGAATACTTGATGTCGCTCTATTACATGAACCGCGACTATGCCGGTGCCATCGAGATTTTCGGCAGCTGCTGTCAGCGTCACACCGATGCGCGGGTTGCTGAAGAGGAGGGCTCGGACAACGCGCCGCAGGTTCCGCAGCTTTCTCTGACCGCTTTCCTGCTGTTCGCGGCGGCGAGCCTGATGACAGGCGACTACACCAATGCCGCGGAAGTGGCGCGCCTCGTGCTGAAGAATCCGCCGCCACCCGCCGGCATTGACGACCGCGTGCGCCTGCAGGGCATTTTCGCCGTGGCACGGCGCATAGCCCGCTATGCCGCCGACCCGGCCGCAATCCCCGCCGCCCCTGACTTCGACGTGCTCACCGACGGCCTGTAAGCCACGCCTTTGATACTGATTCTGATACATGACGGGCGCCCTGATAATTTATCGGGGCGCCCGTCATGTATCTATAGTCGGTGATGTCAGTCTTTGGGAATCTCTATGCGGGTGAGGGTGAAGAGTTCGTTGCCCTGCTGGTCATAGAGTACGGCGGTATCCTTTCCGGTGAGTTTGCCGGTCTCCACGGCCTCGAGGGCGAGCAGGAATTCAGTCTCGCGCGAATCGGGGGCACACATCATGCGGGTGGTGGCCAGGTCGGCGAACTGTATCGAGCGGCGCTTGTCGGGGTCGATGAAGAGGTGACCGTTGTAGATGTTGCACCCGGTGTTGCCGTGCACGAGCTTGTCGGGGATGTTGACCACGAGGGTGGCCTCGTTCTCTTCGGTCAGCGCTGTGCCGTTGAGGGTGTCGACACGCCATGCGCCGTTGAGGAAGTCCATGTTGTGGCGGCGCAGCACGATGAGTGTCTGCCCCTGGGTGTTCTGCAGGTCAAGGAATGTTATCGAGCCTTCCTGACGGGCTGTATAGCGGTCAACATCGCTGAGCGCCAGGTTGATGAGGTATGAATACTCGTCGTCGTGACACATTTTCATTGTCGAGATGATGTTCTCGAGCTTGATGGCCTTGTTGGCCCCGGCGTTGATGTCGCCGTTTATGATGTTGCAGCCGTTCGAGCCGTAGAAACGTTTTGCCGCAAGGTCAAAGTCGATGTAGGGGCGCTCCTCGCCTTTGACAAGGTTGCCGCGCACGCTGTATATTGTCCATTCGCCGTTGATGGTGAAATCGGCGGGGAGGGTATTGGCGGTTGTGAGTTCGGCTGGTGCTTTGCCGGGTTCTGTGCCGGGGATTGTCTGGCTGTCGGTGACGCTTTCGCGGAGGTTGTCGCCTGTCTGCGACTGGTCAGCTTTTTTCGACGGCTGCGCCTGGCTGCCGTTGTTGAGCACACTCCCCTTGGGGGGCGTGAGTTTCTTGGCCGGTTGTTCGGTAGTCACATTGCCGTCAGAACCTTTGATGGCGTTTGATGTCTTGTTGAGAACGCTGCAGCTGCCGGCGAGCATAAGCCCCGAGACAGCGAGCGCGATAGTGAGTATCTTTTGCATATTGTCAGAAATTTTCATTACATATTGCCGGTATCTCCGTATCCGGTGACAAACTTAAAACAATTTACCGAGATATTTGGCTTTGAATTTATGAAAATTTATTAAAATCCGAAAATATGGAGTGCGGTGTCACTATTTTGACTATATTTGCCTCAAACAATTGGCTAAGCATGGAAAACGACATAACAGAGCTGTTCCGCACATTGATAGCCCAGACAGGGGCGATCGATGTGGCCGAACAGGAATTCAAGAAGATGATAGGCGAGGATGCCGACCTGCACAAGCTGTACCGCGACTACTGCCATGAGGTCGGGAGCAGTGAACGGCGCGGTTTCCTCGATTATGCCGACGAATACATCGATAACCAGGAGTCAGTATGGGACAGTCTATCGGATTATGACGAATAAAGAACCACAGAAATTGCATCTGCTTGCTGAATGGGATGACCGTTTTGACAGCGTGATGGTGGCATGGCCGCATGCGCTTACCGACTGGAACTATATGCTCGACCAGGTGTGCGCCTGCTACCGCGAGCTTATAGTATCGCTCTGCGGCGCGGGACTGAACGTCGTGGTGGTCACGCCTGACCTCAAGGAAACCGACGTCCATATAGGTGATATACAGTCTCCACGCCTGAAAATAGTGGTGGCCTACACCAACGACACCTGGACCCGCGACTACGGCCCCCTGACCCTCGGTTATTGTGGCCCGACCGAAGGGAGGGCAGGCTCCTCCTGCCTCACCCCCGCCGTCTTTACTTTCAACGGCTGGGGCCTCAAATTCGCCTCGAACCTCGACAACTGCGTAAGCGCCGCCCTGCTTGAACGCGCGGGCATGGCATACGCCGACAACCGCCCCGTGGTGCTCGAAGGTGGCTCGATTGAATCTGACGGCGCTGTCGCTGTGGCTCGACTCCGGTGGCATGAGGCTGGAATTTCATTACC
>USKE01000268.1 GCA_900555165.1 uncultured Porphyromonadaceae bacterium
GGCTGCAAGCTGCAGGGTCTCACCCTTTATCATGGCAGCCTCGGTGCGGTCAAGCGTCACTTCGGTGGGCATTACCACTACCTTGACGTTGCAGGTGCCGGTGAGTCCGGTGGCCGTATGGGTGAGCGTAATCACACACTCGCCTGTTCCCTTAGCCGTAAGGGTGCCGTATGAGATGGTAGCCACATCTTTGTCTGATGTCGACCAGTCAGAGTTCCAGTCATCGGCGAGAACAGGCTGGAATTCCTTTGTCAGCTCCATGCGCTCACCTTTTTCCATCACCACTGACGACGGATTGATGGCGACACTCTCCACAGCCACCGGCTGTTTCTCATATTCGACCTCAATCTCCTTCTGAATACGGATTGAGCCATCCTGGTAGCTGAGCACCGGAGGCCATTCGGTTGGTGTGCCGTTTCTGAGATATGCCTGCGGACGTATAACCACTTCAGCGGGATTCTCCCCCTCGGCGGGATCCCACTGGCACCAGACATAGTTGTCGGTACCGCCGTTCCATTCGCCGGGTGTTCCCACATACTTCCCCTCGTCATTGTATCCGTAATAGTTCTTGAGAATCGAGAGCGAGCCTGACGAGGCGTAGCCGTACTTCCAGAACCAGCCGTCGGATGTATTGTAGCCGAGGCCGTTGATCTTGATGCGCTTGATCGTAATGTCGTCGGGGTAGTTGTTCACCACACGCACCTGGTTCCCTTCGAAAAGGTACAGTGTGGGGCTGTTGCCGTATGCGCCTTTGCTCCCTTTCGGGGGCTTGGTGCCTTCTCCCTGCTCCACATAGATGGTGAAGTAGGGTTTGCTGGATGTCACCATTCCGTTTGCCATATCCTCGGTGGTTACACCGAAGTGCGTGCAACTGGTCTTACCGGTGACGGTTTCGGCCCGGGCAGTCAAGGCGACCGCCAGCAGACCGATGCATGAGAGTAATGTTTTCCTCATGGTCAGTATAGTTTTAAGAGTTAAACAGATGTCATGGTCCGTTTAATCTCTCCGACCTCGGCAGCCCATATCCACGGGGCGCACCCTCGCCGGCAAAAGTTTCAGGCAGGTCTTCTGACTGATCCCATCGCGCCTGACGCCTTCCCGCGCATAAAGCGCAGTGGCACTGAGTCAGGCACATGCATCGGGAAACACAGCAGCGGGTCTGTCGGGGATTCTCACCCCTGTTCCCTGCCGGCTTATCGACAAGCCGGCCGACCCCTCGCGGGGGCCGCTCCTGAAACCGAGATTTCACCCGCAAAGGTACGCCTTTTGTCTGAACTTCCAAATTATTTAACATAATACGAGTCGTGCATCATGCAAAAATACCGATAAAACCGCTTTTAAAACCGTTTAAACGGAGATTGTTGCCTATTTCCGGATTTTTGTGGCCGGGATATTTTTTTAATCGGGGATTTGTATATACATTTGCAAAACGCATGTCAGATGCAACTCCCGGACATATACATCTGGCTGTCACGCAAGACACTATAACTCACATAATACAGTTTTCAATATTCATCTATGACCAGATTCTACACTTTGCTGACCGCAGTGGCGGCATCCGGAAAAGCCCCCGAGGCACTCGTTCCCCACAGTCATGTGCAGGTGCTTGACGCTACCCGCGCGAGGTTCTCGCTCACACCGCTGAACGCGCCGATACCTACGGCAACCCTTAAGGCCGACGACGCATCTTCTGAATGGCGCACCCTCGGCATGGCGGTCTACACCGACGCCTATCTCACCCCGATCCAGGAACCCGAGCCGAACACCTGGGAGGTGGAAATTCAGGAAAGCACCGTTACCCCCGGACTTTTCAAGCTCGTGAAACCATACGCCCACATCGCTCCCGACGGCAACTGCAACGACCTGCTTATCAATGCCCGTAACAGCGACTATGTGTATGTGCCCACCCAGGACATGGGCTTTGACCCCGGCAACGGCAAGGGGAACCTCACCATAGGGAGCATGGGCGGCTATTTCGTTGAAATGGGCGCCACCCCGGGCGATGTCGTCGCCTCGTATGGCGATGTTTTCGGCACCTACGACGGCCACCTGATCTCGTTCCCCGAAGGTTCGCTGTTCTATCAGCAGGGCGGCGGCATGACCGTCTGCAACATGGACGGCCGTTTCCGCGTGACAATGCCCGAAGACACACCGCCGGCAATGTCGGCCACGACACAGATCATGCTCGCCGACCAGTGTGCCGTAGAAGGCGCACTGCGTGTGGGTGTGTCAACAGAAGGCACATTCGCAAAACTCCTGCTGTATGTGTCGCCCGGCCGTTTCACATATTCCGAGAACCTTTACAGCCTCATAGCCAGTCTTGCCGTACAAGGCCAGGGACGCGAGATCGAGGCCGAACAGATGTATTCGATGACAATCACCGACCCGATGACTGCCGGAACCGCTTTCGCTGTGGCCGTTGACGCCGACGGCGAATATATCGAAGGATCGGGCTCGGCTGTCACATTCTTCGTCACAAGCGACAATGCCGCCGACTGGGCAGCCGTAGAGGGTACCGGAAGGATGGGCGAAGACCTCATCGCCTCGGTATACCGCGATGTGGAGCCCAGTTCGTTCGACATCACCGTAGAGCGCAACCTCACCGACGCCAACCTTGTGCGCGTGGTAAACCCCTACCGCACCGAACAGTGGCCCTACTACCAGGGCGCCCTCTTGTGCGAACACAACCACTACCTCTATCTCGACCTTACCGATCCCGCGAAGGTGCGTCTGCCTGAAAGCGCCCTCGGCGTAGCCGGCGACGGACTCATATATGTATGCGACCGCGTGGAATATGCCGAAAAGAACGGTGAGGACCCCGAACAGTGGTACGGCTCGTTCAATGCCGAGAGCGGCGAGATCTTATTCCCCGCCGAGGGTATCATCTACCGCGAGCTCAACGAAGAGGGCGTGGAGGTGGTCTCCATCATGTTCGAGATGAAGAACGAGGCCGACGACTCCACCCATAGGAAGACCAACGAGTCGCACTTCAAGAAGCTGGACGCCGACCGCCGCAAGAAGGGCTGCGAG
>USKE01000269.1 GCA_900555165.1 uncultured Porphyromonadaceae bacterium
CGTTCTCGCCCACGACAAGCAGTTTCTTCGTTTTCGAAAGGTCGACGGGAAGCACCCCGCCGTCGTTCTTGAGCAGCACCATCCCCTCGGCGGCGGCCGAGCGGGTGATGGCGGCGTGTGCCTTGAGGTCGGGCTTGTTCGAGTATTCGTAGCCCTTGAAACGCGGTGTGCGCACGATCATCTCCAGGATGCGCCGCACGTTGCGGTCAAGCACCACCTCGTCGAGCGTGCCGTTCCTCACGGCCTCTACGATGGCCTCGTACTGGGCGTCATAGCCGGGCTGCAGCATGTCGTTGCCGGCCTTCATCTGTGCCACGGCGTCAGAGCCGCCGAACCAGTCGGTCATCACCATGCCGTCGAAACCCCACTCGCCGCGCAGAAGTCCGGTCTGCAGTTCGGGGTTCTCTGAGGTGTATGTGCCGTTCAGGTAGTTGTATGACGACATCACCGTCCAGGGTTTGCCCTCTTTCACAGCGGTCTCGAACCCCTTGAGGTAGATCTCGCGCAGGGCGCGCTGGCTCACCTGGGCGTCGTTGGCCATGCGGTTGGTCTCCTGGTTGTTCACGGCGAAGTGCTTGATGCTGGTGCCCACGCCCTTGCTCTGCACGCCGCGCACGTATGCGGCGGCGATTCTGCCGCTCACCAGCGGGTCTTCAGAGTAATACTCGAAGTTGCGGCCGCACAGCGGGTGGCGCTGTATGTTTAGGGCCGGGGCAAGCAGTATGTCCACGCCGTATTCGAGCACCTCGTCGCCGATTGCCTGGCCGACCTGCTCGACCAGCGCGGGGTTCCAGGTCGAGGCCAGCATGGTGCCGATGGGGAAGTGTGTGCAGTAGTATGTGGCGTCGTCGCCCTCGCGTGTGGGGCTGATGCGCAGGCCCGCTGGCCCGTCGGCCAGCACCACGGCGGGGATGCCCAGTCGGGGGATGGGGTAGGTGGTTCCGGCGGCGCCGGGCACGATCGAGCGTGTCTCGCCCACCACGGCGCTGTCGCCGCTGTTGATGCCCGACATGCCGGTGCCCACCACGAGGTGTGCCTTCTCTTCAAGAGTCATCGCGGCCACGATCTCGTCGATGTTGTCGGCGCGCAGTTTTGGCGTGGAATCGCACGAGACCAGCCCGGCGGCCAGTGCGGCACCGGCTGCCATAGACAATATGTGTTTCATGGTCAGTTACTTGTTGGGTGTTGTCCAGTTGTAGGTTTCGGTGCAGGTGATGTCGGCCACCTTGTCGCCGACCTGCATCCTGAAATCACCTTTCTCGAGGATCCACTTGCCGTCGGCGCCCACGTAAGCCAGGTCAGAGGCGGGGATGGTGAGTGTCACGGTGCGTGTCTCGCCGGGCTTGAGGCTTATCTTCTCGAACGCGCGCAGGCGGCGGTTGTCGGGCACGCACTGCGATGCCACCAGGTCTGACGAGTACAGCATCACGGTCTCTTTACCCTCGCGGTCGCCGGTGTTGGTCACGTCGACCGAGAAACTGAGCGTGTCGCCGTTGCGGAACGCTGTGGCCGAGGGGCGCAGGTCGCCGTAGGCGAATGTGGTGTAGCTCAGGGCCACTGGCACGACACGTCGGCGTTGTAGTCGTATGCGCCGGCCATGGTGCCCACTTTCTGCGAAGCCTTGTAGTCGTAGGTCGAGAGCGAGTTCACGTGGCGCGGGTAGGTGTAGGGCAGGCGTCCCGAGAAGTTCTCGTCGCCCGAGAGCAGATCGGCCAGCGCGTTGCCCCCCTCGTTGCCGGGGAGCAGTATGTCGACCACGGCCTGTGCCAGCGGCTCTACATCGGCGATGATGCGGGGGCGGCCACCGTTGAGCACCAGCACCACGGGCTTGCCGGTGTCGGCGGCGCGGCGCACCAGTTCCTTCTGGTTTGCCGAGAGGTTGAGGTCGGTGGTGTTGCCGGGTGTCTCGCAGTAAGAGTTCTCGCCTATGCAGAGTACGATGGCGTCGGCGTCGGCTGCCGCTTTTGCCAGGGGCGTGAAGTCGGGTGTCTTCTCGTCGTAGTATGCGCCTGCCTCGTCATATTCCACCGTGGGCACGTAGATAATGTTGTCTTTGCCGAAACGGTTCTGCAGGGCCTCCAGAATGGTGTTCTTGCCGGCGAGGTCGCCCGGTTCGAGCTTGCCCTGCCAGGTAACGGTCCAGCCGCCGTTGAGCGAGCGCATAGAGTCTGCGTTAGGACCGGTGACCAGCAGGCGCGCGCCCTTTTTGAAAGGGAGGATGTTGCCGTTGTTTTTCAGGAGAATCATCGACTCAACGGCGCCCTGGCGTGCGGCCCGGTCATGTTTCGCCGAGGCGAAGTCGGGGTAGTCGGCCACGCGGGTCATGGGGTTGTCGAACAGCCCCAGGCGGTATTTCAGGCGCAGCACGCGGCGTGTGGCGTCGTCGATGCGGCTCATGGGCACGGTGCCCTCCTCGACGAGTTCCTTCAGCAGTGTGCAGTAGTCCCACTGGTATGGCTCCATGGCCATGTCGATGCCGGCGTTGATAGCCATGGCGATGGCTTCTTTCTTGTCTTTGGCCACTTTCTCGCGCTGCCAGAGGTTGTTGATGTCGGCCCAGTCGGTCACGATCATGCCGTCCCAGCCCAGCTCGTCCTTGAGCCAGCCGGTGAGCAGGCGCCGGTTGATGTGCGTGGGCACGCCGTTGATGCTCGACGAGTTCACCATTATGGTGAGGGCGCCGTTGCGCAGACATTCAAGGAACGGGGCGAAATGTTTCTCGCGCAGGTCGGCCTCGCTGATCACGGCGGGCGTGCGGTCCTGGCCGCTGAATGGCACGCCGTAGCCCATGTAGTGCTTTACCGACGTGGCGATCTTGTCTTTGCCCAGGTGGTTGGGGTCGGTGCCCTGGAACCCGCGCACCTGCGCCGCGCCCATGACGCCGCTCAGATACGGGTCTTCGCCGAAATTCTCCCACACGCGGGGCCATGCGGCCTGGCGCACCAGGTCGACGGTGGGCGAGTATGTCCACGGGCATGCGGTGGCGCGGGTCTCGTAGGCCGTGATGGCAGC
>USKE01000270.1 GCA_900555165.1 uncultured Porphyromonadaceae bacterium
CTCTGAATCCGTCTCAAATTTTCGGCCGGAACGGTTAACATTTATTTTTAAACAGTTTCTTAACATTCGCACTGCCGATAAGGGGGCAGAGGCGGCAAAAAATACCGGTTAAACTGCCTGTGTTAAGAATAGATCTGCCGCCGGATATGGCACGTGGCGGGGGTTAATCCGTAAAACATCGGGGGTAATCCGTCAGAGTGCGGGCGAACTTCCTCATTTCAGATTTCAGATATTCAGAGTGATTTGGTTTGTTCGTATCTTTGCATGCCGATTTGAAACCTATAACCATGAAACAACCGATACGCATAGTTATTCTTGCAATGATTTCTGCTGTCTCCGTCGCGAATGCCCGGAACATACAGCTGACGGGCCCGGGTGACTCGCATATTTTCGAGGGTAAGCTCTGTTCGGAAGTGAATACCGCCGATATAACCATAAACGGCCGGGCTTTAGATGCCGCACGTGACCGGCTCTCGATATACGGAAACGGTTCGATAGTCATAGCCGACGGCTGGACCGACCCGCTTACCGTCTACACCGAACCCTCATGCCGTGGCACGGCCAAAGTTCTGGATCGCGACCGCTATTATCGCGGTGAACTGCAGGGGGAGGAATCATATCTCCCTGAGGAGGAACTCGGGGAATTCGACAATAATGTGCGGTCGTTCAGGCTGAAACGCGGATTCATGTGTACGCTGGCGAATAATGCCGACGGCACCGGTTTCTCGCGCGTATTCATAGCCGATGATTAGGATCTTGTGGTGGATGAAATGCCCGAAGGGCTTGACTTCGTGGCCACACACATGTACTGGAACTCGCAGGACCCCTACAGGCTGGCCCAGACCATAACCGACCTGTGCCGGAACACTTATGGAGGGCGCCCCATGTGGATTACCGAATGGAACAACGGCGCCAACTGAACCAACGAAAGGTGGCCCGACCCCCGTGGGCCGAAACGCGATGCCGACTTCAACATCATATATGACGCGAACGGCAACACCACCGAGGTCGAGCGCCCGCACACCGAGGCCAACTCGGCTGTGCACGCCGAATGGCTCGGCAAGGCGCTCGATGCCTTCGATAAATGCGAATGGCTTGAGCGGCACGCCTTCTACAACTGGGTGGAAGACGCCCGTTCGGTAGTCATCGACAACAAGCCTTTCGAGATGTGCAGAGAGTGGAATCCGCCCATCGACAGACCTGCGATGGCGCGCGACGCCTTGTCGGCGCGGGTGCGGTAGTTTGCGTCGATGAACTCTACCACTTCGGGAAACGCGGCCTCGAACGAGCCGTCCATAGTCTTGGGCAGCTGGGTCGTGGGGGCTTTCAGCCCGGCCGAAGTCTCGCCGGGAGCGGCCTCCTGCGAGGGGTTGCCGTTGGTCATCACCACAATCATCGGTTCGGCTTTTCCCTGGGCTATGAGGTTGTCGAGAATCTGTGCCGTGCGACCCAGTTCGGTCCAGGCGTTCTCGTCGCCGCCCATGCCGTGCAGCAGGTAGAAGACTGGGTAATGGCGGTCACCCTTCTCGTATCCGGCCGGGGTGTAGACCGTCATGCGGCGGTTCATGCCCAGCGAGGGGCTCGGGTACCATACCTTTGCCACAGTGCCGTGGGGCACCTTGTTGACGCTGTAAAGGTCGGCGCGGTCACCGGGGATGATGAAGATGTTGGTTATCGAGGCCACGTCGCGCAGCTGATACACGTTCGCCCGGCGGCCACACGTCCCGGCGATTGGAAATTGCGAAAAAGATATTATCTTTGCGTCTGAAATGTTTCCCTGATAATAGATAATATGCTTTACAGACGTTGTGGCCGCAGTGGCATCGAACTGCCCGTTATTTCATTGGGCCTATGGCATAATTTCGGTGATGTCGACGACTTCTCGACCTCCCGTGACATGCTGTTGACCGCTTTCGACAGCGGTATATGTCATTTCGATCTGGCCAACAACTACGGGCCGTCGCCCGGGAGTGCGGAAATCACTTTCGGCAAGGTGCTCAGAGATGACCTGGCCGCCCACCGCGACGAGATGTTCATATCCTCGAAGGCCGGACATGACATGTGGCCCGGTGTCTACGGCGGCAATTCGTCGAGAAAGAATCTGATCGCGTCATGCGACGCCAGTCTGCGCCGAACCGGTCTCGAATATTTTGATGTGTTCTACAGCCACCGGTATGACGGCGTGACACCCGTTGAGGAGACCATGCAGGCGCTGATCGATATCGTGCGCAGCGGCAAGGCATTGTATGCCGGCATCTCAAAATATCCGCCGAAAGAACAGGAATACGCCTACCGTCTGCTTGCCGAGGCCAAGGTGCCCTGCCTGGTCAGCCAGTACCGCTATTCGATGTTCGACACCGCCTCGGCCCGCGAGAATTTCGGCCTTGCGGCAGCCAACGGCAGCGGCATAACCGTATTCTCGCCCCTTGCGCAGGGTCTGCTTACCGACAAATACCTGCACGGCATCCCGGCCGACAGCCGCGCCGCCAAAAGCACCGGCTACCTGCAGCTGTCAGATGTCACCGCCGACAAGATAGCCCGCGCCCGTCGACTCAATGAAATTGCCGCACGCCGCGGCCAGACGCTGGCGCAGATGGCCCTGGCATGGATTCTGACCGACCAGCGGGTGACATCGGTAATCATCGGGGCCTCGTCTGTGGCCCAGCTGAAAGCCAACCTCCGAGCCGTAGACAACCTCGCCTTCACCCCCGACGAACTCCACCTCATAGACTCCATCATCTCCCATCCCTGACCATCCTATAACAAAACGGAGGGTGTTGGCACAACTCTCCAAGATGTAGGGACATCGCTTTGTAATGTTTGGCTATCCTGTTGATTGGTAACCAAACATCGCAAAGCGATGTCCCTACATTTTAGGAAAAATTTTAACACAGATGTCTGTCATTAGGGGCTGAAATAAATTGGCGCGGAGTTGTGTTCAGATTTGTGTTCAAGGCAAAAGAAAAAGCAGCTACGATTTGTTTCGTAACTGCTTGACTTTTA